>NZ_JBQEQC010000023.1:0-132021 GCF_052044195.1 Variovorax sp. 22077 | reverse complement strand
TCTCGAGCACGAGGAAGACGATGACCGAGGCGCCGATCAGGGTGCCGATCAGCGTGGCGAGGCGCTTGACTAGGAACAGGCTCATGGGGCGGGGCGCAGCATAACTGACTCCCGCAACAAATGTGCCGCGAATGTGGCCTTTGTCATTCACCGCCGGTCCGTTCCGCCCGAGCCGCGATAATCGGGGGATGGCCCTCATGATCACCGACGAATGCATCAACTGCGATGTCTGCGAGCCCGAGTGCCCGAACGACGCGATCTACATGGGCGCGGAGTTCTATGAGATCGATCCGCACAAGTGCACCGAGTGCGTAGGCCATTTCGATGAGCCGCAATGCGTGCAGATCTGCCCGGTGGCCTGCATTCCGGTGAACCCCGAGCATGTGGAAAGCCGGGAGACGCTGATGCAGAAATACCAGCGTCTCACGGCGATCAAGGTGACGGCTGCCGCAGCAGCAGCTTCGTCCGGCGCCTAGTCGGCCGACTTCCGCTTCTTTTTCCTGCGCTCCGGTGCCTCAGCGCCCGGGCCGCTGCTGAAGCTCAGGCTTGATTTCCGCGGCGTATTGGCTTCCTTGCGGGCGCGATCGCGCTCCCTCTGTTCGGCCGTGGCGAGCCGCCTTTCCGCCAGGGCCGCGCTTCTTGCCTCCCGCGCTGCGCGCTGGTCGCGGTCGTATGCCGCCCTTTCCAGCGACAGGCGGCTGCGTTCCATGCGGTCGGCCTGGGTTTGGGCGCTGCGGATGCCGGCATCGGCGGCCCGGCGGTCCTCGTCGCTGCGGCGATCGTCCACCTTCACCGTCCTGCCGCCTTCACAGGGCTGGTCGGAATAGGTGTTGCCGCAACGCCAGGTGCCTGTGCCCTGGGCGGCAGCGCCCATCGAGCATGCACCGATTGCTACTGAAAGGATAGCGGCTGCGGTTTTCGAAACCGTCTTTCCGTCCTTCTTTTTCTTCTCGCTCATTCTTGTTTCTCTCCCTCCCTGCACTTCAATGGCCGGCTAGGTGGCGGCAGGCGTGCCCCCTTCGCCGGGCTCCCTCCGCGGCGGCTTGGGCCGGGGCGGTTTGCTCGTGTGAATGACCAGCGTCGCCTTTTCCATCTCGCCCGCGATCAGCGCGGGAATCGCATGCAGCGTGCGGGTGATGGCGTCGTCGATCGCTTCGCGCTGTTCCTTGAGCGGTTTCTTGAGCACCCAGTTGACGACCTCCGACTTCACGCCGGGATGCCCGATGCCCAGGCGCAGCCGCCAGTAGTCGCCGGTGCCCAGTTGCGCATGGATGTCGCGCAGGCCGTTGTGGCCCGCATGGCTGCCGCCGAACTTGAGCTTGACCTGGCCCGGGACCACGTCGAGTTCGTCGTGCACGACGAGAATTTCCTCGGGCGCGATCTTGAAGAAGCGCGCCAGCGCAGCCACGGACTTGCCCGACAGGTTCATGAAGGTCTGCGGCTCCAGCAGCCAGATGCTCTGGCCGCCGATGTTCGTGCGCGCAGCCAGGCCGTGGTAGCTGCGCTCGGGCACGAGGTTGAGCTTCCATTCGCGCGCAAGGGCGTCGATCCACCAGAAGCCGGCGTTGTGCCGCGTGGCTTCGTACTCGGGGCCCGGGTTTCCGAGGCCGACAAACAGCTTGATCATGGTCGTGGATTATCCGGTCGCCGTAAAAGCAAAAAGGCCCGCACGAGGCGGGCCTTCATCGAGAAGCAACGGATGCGAAGAAGCGGATTACTTCTTGGCAGGTGCCTTGGCGGCGGGCGTCTTGGCCGCGGCCTTGCCACCCTTGCCAGCCGGAGCGGCGGCTGCGTCGGCAGCTGCTGCGCCTTCGGCGGGAGCTTCTTCTTCGGCAGCCGGGGTCACGGCCGAAGCCAGCACCGGGTTCGGCTTGCCGTGGCTGACCCACTTCACGCCGCGGGGCAGCTTGATGTCCTTCAGCGTGACGGTGCCGTTCTTCTTCAGGCCCGACAGGTCGACTTCGATGAACTCGGGCAGGTCGGTCGGCAGGCAGTTCACTTCCAGTTCGGTCGTGACGTGGTTGACCAGGTTGTGGTCGAGCTTGACGGCTTCGGACTCTTCCTCGCCCTTGAAGTGCACCGGCACCTTCAGGGTCATGCGGGTCTTGGCGTCCACGCGCTGGAAGTCGATGTGCTGCACCAGCTGGCGGAAGGGGTGGTATTGCACGTCACGCAGCAGAACCTTGCTGACGTTGCCGCCCAGTTCCATCTCGAGAACGCTGGAGTGGAAGGCTTCCTTCTTCAGGGCGTGCCACAGTGCGTTGTGATCGAGCTCGATCAGCTGGGGTTCGACGCCACCGCCGTAGACGATGCCGGGAGTCTTGCCCGTGATGCGGAGACGGCGGCTCGCACCCGTGCCCTGCTTTGCGCGCTCAAAAGCGACGAATTTCATAACTAGCTCCTGTAAGAGTCCACCGCGACCAGTGCGACTCCGGTTCAAAAAGGCTTCAGGGGTGAAGCCCGCTTTTTGCCCAGGTCAGAACAGGTTGTCCTGATCCGAGAACAAACTCATCACCGACTCGCCCTTGGCAATGCGCTGGATCGTCTCGGCGATCAGCGGTGCCACGGAGAGCTGGCGGATCTTTCCGCAGGCATTGGCGCCGTCGGAAAGGGGGATGGTGTTGGTCACGACCACTTCATCGAGGGCCGAGCCCTTGGTAATGCGCTCGATGGCCGGGCCCGAGAAGATCGGGTGCGTGCAGTAGGCGTACACGCTCTTGGCGCCGCGCTCCTTCAGCACCTCGGCCGCTTTGACCAGCGTGCCGGCGGTGTCGATCATGTCGTCCATGATCACGCAGTTGCGGCCGTCGATCTCGCCGATCACGTTCATGACTTCGCTGACGTTGGCCTTGGGGCGGCGCTTGTCGATAATGGCGAGGTCGCAGTTCAGCTGCTTGGCCAGCGCACGGGCGCGAACCACGCCGCCCACGTCGGGCGAGACCACGATCAGGTCTTCGTAGTTCTTGGCGCGCAGGTCGCCCAGCAGCACCGGCGAGGCGTAGATGTTGTCGACGGGAATGTCGAAGAAGCCCTGGATCTGGTCGGCGTGCAGGTCCATGGTGAGCACGCGCTCGACGCCGACGGTTTCCAGCAGGTTGGCCACGACCTTGGCGGAGATCGGCACGCGGCTGGAGCGCGGGCGGCGGTCCTGGCGGGCATAGCCGAAGTAGGGGATCACGGCG
The DNA here is from genome assembly GCF_052044195.1 of Variovorax sp. 22077. NCBI lineage: Bacteria > Pseudomonadati > Pseudomonadota > Betaproteobacteria > Burkholderiales > Comamonadaceae > Variovorax > Variovorax sp. 22077. The sequence goes on along the minus strand of NZ_JBQEQC010000023.1, from coordinate 128,839 downwards.
CTGATGCGTTCGGCCGAGGCGCGCTTGAGCGCGTCGACCATGATCAGCAGCTCCATCAGGTTCTCGTTCGTCGGAGCGCAGGTCGACTGGACCACGAACACGTCGCGTGCGCGGACGTTCTGGTTGATCTCGACGGTGACTTCGCCGTCGGAGAAGCGGCCGACGCGGGCGGCACCCAGCGAGGTGCCGAGGTTGTGCGCGATTTCCGCGGCAAGGCCCGGATTGGCGTTGCCGGTGAAAACCATGAAATCAGGGTGATTAGCCTGCATGAGCGCGTCCCGGCAGTGCAAGTGGGCTTAGGAAGCCGCCAAAAGGTTCGTGTGCATGGCGGCCGGTGAGCCGCCGATTATTGCAGCGGGTGGGCTGCAAATGAAGACTGCGGCCATCGGGCCGCAGTCGTGAAGATTTGGCAGGGGAGAAAGGATTCGAACCTTTGCATGCTGGAATCAAAATCCAGTGCCTTAACCAGCTTGGCGACTCCCCTACACGGGTCGACGGCTTTCGCCATCAACCGATATATGTCGCATCGAACCGAATGAACGATCCGATTATCTTCAGGTTGCCCATCCCCAGAGTGGATGAACTTCCAGATTGCTGCATTGACGAACCTGCCAGCCCTCGGGGGCGTCGAGCAGTTCCGCTTCATGCGGCGATTGCGGCAGCCTTGCGAACACCGAGCTTCCGGAGCCGGTCATCCGGGCTTTCAATCCTTGGGTGCCGAGCCATTTGATGGCGTCGGTGACCGCGGGACAAAGTCGCTGGGCAACCGGCTGCAGGTCGTTGTGGCCGAACTCGAAAACCCGGTTTCCCAAGTTTGTCGCTTCCGACGATTCGCTGTCTGCAGCAAAGCCTGAGATTATAGCAACAGGCGTAGCGCGTTGAAGGCCTGAGTCCGAAAAAATTAATCGGGTATCGAGTCCTTCGGGTGGTTTGACCACCACGAAGCGCGCGGACGAGAGTGTAACCGGTGTGATCTCCTCTCCGACGCCTTCCACCCACGCATTGCGCCCGCCAAGGAAGAAAGGAACGTCGGCACCCAGCTTCAGGCCGATGTGGGCCAGGCGAGACAGCGGCAGGTTCAACCCCCACAGGCGGTTCAGCGCGAGCAGGCAGGTGGCGGCATCCGACGAGCCTCCGCCCATGCCCGCCTGCGCCGGCACGTGCTTGGCGACGCCGATGTGCACGCCCTGTCCGGGCGCGGCGAACGGCTGCAGGGCACGCGCGGCGCGCAGGATCAGGTCGTCCGCCGGCAGCTCCGTGGTCAGGTCCTCGCGGCTGAGCTGGCCGTCGCGCCGCAGTTCGACGTGCAGCATGTCGCACCAGTCGATCAGCATGAACACCGACTGCAACAGGTGATAGCCGTCGTCGCGCCGGCCGGTGATGTGGAGAAAGAGATTGAGCTTGGCCGGCGCTGGAAGGTCGTAGATCGCCTTCATGACCGCTCGAACACGATGCGCAGGTCGGCGCGCGGGCTGGGCGACTCGCGCACGGCGTTCAGCCGCCCGGCGCCGAGTTGCGCGAGGTCGGCCTTCCAGCCGGGCACGGCCTCGTTGCGGCCGTCCAGCCAGCCGAACAGGGCGCCGACCGGGATGGCCGCGCCGGTGGCGGCCTCGATCAGCTCGTCGACGGAGTCGAAGCGCCGCGTCCTGCTGCCGTCCTTCAGCAGCGCCTCGCCCGGTGCCCAGTGCAGCTGGGCGAGCGTGCTGCCGATGGGTGTGGTGAGCGTCAGGTCGCCCGCCTCGGCCGAGCCGCGCAGTTCGAACAGGGCGGCGAAGGTCTGCACGGGCTCGCTATCGATGCGCAGCGACATGCGGCCGCTCCAGCTGCCCGTGGGCTTCGGTGCCGAAGAGCCGCCGGACAGCTGCGCGCAGCCGGCAAGCAGCAAGACGGCCGCACCGCCCGCCGCCAGAAGGGCGCGCCGGCCGGCCTGCATCGGCGCGAGTACTCCTGCGTGCGCCATCTCAGGGCTTCACTCGCAGGCGCTTGAGCGTTTCCTGCAGCGTCTCGTTCTCGGCGTCGCTCAGAAGGGCTTCCTTCCAGATCGTGACCGCGCGGTCCTTCTGGCCGGAGGTCCAGAGGACTTCACCGAAGTGCGCGCCGATCTCGGGATCGGGCCGCGTCTTGTAGGCCGCCTCGAGGATGCGGATGGCCTCCGCCGTGTTGCCGAGCCTGAATTCGACCCAGCCCAGGCTGTCTGCGATGAACGGGTCTTCCGGTGCCAGCTGCACCGCCTTCTGGATCAGCGTGCGTGCCTCCTCGAGCCTGATCTTGCGATCGGCCAGCGAGTAGCCCAGCGCGTTGTACGCGTTCTGGTTGTCGGGCTTGAGTTCGATGAGACGGCGCAGCAGGCGCTCCATGTCGTCGAGGCGGTTGAGCTTCTCTGCGACCATGGCCTGGTCGTACACCAGGTCGCCGTCGTCCGGCGACGCCGCGGAAGCCTGCGCAAGCATGTCGTAGGCCGCCTGAAACTGCTTCGCGTCGCGCAGCAGCTGCACTTCGGCGAGGAATTTCTGCTTCTTGTCGTCGGCCGTGCGCTCGGGCAGGCCGCGGATGATCTCGCGGGCCTGCGGCAGCTTGCCCTGGCGCGCCAGCAGCGTGGCGCGGCGGGTCTGCGCGGCCACCAGTTCGTCGGCGCCGTCGACGCGGGAGAGCCAGCGCTCTGCGGCCGCGTAGTCCTTGCGCCGTTCCGCCAGCTGCGACAGCGCGAAGTAGGCCTGCGAGATGCCGCGCTTGCGGTCGGCGGCATCGTCGGCATCCTTGCCGGCGCCGCTCTTCGGGCTGCTCGACAGCTCGATGAAGCGCTTGATCGAGGTTTCGGCCGCAGCGTCCTGCCGCGCCTGCATCTGCAGGCTGCCGAGCAGCAGCCAAGGCTCCGCGAGTTCGGGACGCGAGGTGGTCAGCGTCTGCAGCTGGGCGGAGGCATCGCTGAAGCGGCGGTTCTCGACCAGCGCGCGCGCATAGGCGACGCGCAGGTCGGGCGAGGCCTTCGGGTTGTTGTTCAGGAAGCGCGTGACGATCGGCTCGGCCAGCGGCTGGCCGGGGTCGATCATCTCGAGCGCCAGCGCGGCGGGGGCCTCCGAGGCCGGATCGATCTCCTGGCCCTTGCGTGCCGCTTCCAGCGCACCGGAAGCATCGCCCGCATTCAGACGCATCCGGCCGACGGTGGCCCAGGCCAGCCCGCCGGTCGTCGGGCTCTTCAGTTCGTCGACAAGCGCCTGCTCGACCACCGATGCGGCCAGCTTCTTGTCGGAGGCGCGCGAGTAGTTGCGCACGATCACGGCCATGAGCAGCGGTCGCTCGATCTGAGAGGTGGCCGCCACTTCGGCGCGCAGCGGCTCGACGGTTTCGCTGATGCGGTTGAGCGCGATCAGGATCTGCAGTTCGATGCGGCGTGCGTCCCGCGAATTCGGCAGGGTCTCCTGCCAGGCACGTGCCGCGGCGAGCGCCGCATCGCCCGAGCGCGACTGCAGCGCGATCTCGACCGCGCGCTGAAACAGCTTGCCGTCGCGCAGCCGGCGGGCGGCGTCGAGCACGAGCGCATAGCCGGAGCCGGGGTCGCCGGAACGAGCGGTCATCTCGCCCATCAGGATCTCGTAGAACAGGTCGGCCGTGAGTGCGGACTGCAGCGGCGCGGGCTCGGCGGCTTCCTTGGCCGCGGCCGGCCGGGGCCTGGCTGCGGGCTTCGACTGCGCCGGCCGTTCGATGGCGGGAGTGGGGCTGACGGGTGCTGCCGGATCGGAAGATTGCGCGTGGGTGGCGCAGGCCAGCAAGGCGAGAGACGCGGCCGCCGCAAGGCGGTGTCGGCGGGGCGAAAAGTTCATGCAACCATAATAATCCAGCCTTTTGTACGAGCATCGCGTGGGGCTTCGCCGCCGCGGGCGTTTGCCGAAGATTTACCTTTCATGCCCGAGCTACCCGAAGTCGAAGTCACCCGCCGCGGATTCGCAGAGCGCATTGCGGGAGGCCGCATCGAAGCGGTGCGCATCGGCAAGCCGCTGCGATGGGCGCTGATGGTGCTGCCGGAGGCGCTGGTCGGCCGGCAGGTGCGCGAGGTGCGCCGCCGCGGCAAGTACCTGCTGATCGACCTCGACCGCGGCATCCTGCTGCTTCACCTGGGCATGTCGGGCAGCCTGCGCTTCGATGCCGCACTGCCGCCACCCGGGCCGCACGATCACTTCGATCTTGTTACCAACCTGGGCACCCTCAGGCTCAATGACCCGCGCCGTTTCGGCGCAGTTGTTTACGTGGAGGACGAATCTGCCCCATGGGCGATCAAGCTCCTGGGCGGCCTGGGCATGGAGCCGCTGGACGAAGGCTTCGACCTCGACGCCTTCCACGCCGGCCTGAAGAAGCGCAGGACGGCGGTCAAGCAGGTGCTGCTGGCGGGCGACGTGGTGGTGGGCGTGGGCAACATCTATGCGTCGGAGGCGCTGTTCCAGGCGGGCATCCGGCCGACGCTGTCGGCGGCGCGAATCAGCCGGCCGCGGGCGGCCAGGCTGCATGCGGCGGTTCGGGAGATCCTCGCGAGGGCGGTGGAGAAGGGCGGCAGCACGCTGCGCGACTTCTCCAACATCGACGGGCAGAACGGCTACTTCCAGCTCGAGGCGACCGTCTACGGCCGGGCGGGCGAGCCCTGTCGGGTTTGTGCAACGCCGATCCGGCTGCTGCGACAGGGGCAGCGTTCCACCTATTACTGCCCCAATTGCCAGAAGTAGGTGCAGGCTCGCCTGCCGGGGTGGAAAAATAGAAGCAATCCGGAAACGTCAGTGGCACGCATGCCGATGTATATTTGTAAATTGTTTCTTACACATTCCCCTTGAGCCGCTCCTTCAATCAACAACTCGATCAGCACGGTGCGTGGCGGAGCAATTTCGCCCACCGGCTGCAGTGGCTGTCCCGCTGGCTGACCGAGAACGAGCTGCTCGACCAGGCGGTGGCTGAGCGCCTGCGCGGCCTCGAGACGCAGATCCGCACCAGCAAGGTCATGGTCGCCTTCGTGGCCGAGTTCTCGCGCGGCAAGTCGGAACTGATCAACGCCATCTTCTTCGCCGGCTACGGGCGGCGCATCATGCCCGCCAGCGCCGGCCGCACCACGATGTGCCCGACCGAGCTGGGCTACGACGCCGCGCATGCGCCCAAGCTGCGCCTGCTGCCCATCGAGACCCGGCTGGAGCCCCACTCACTGGCCCACTGGCGCGACAAGCCCACCCGCTGGACCGAGATCGCCATCGACGTCGGCAATGCCGAACAGCTGGCGCAGGCCATGGGCAAGGTGGCCGAGGTGCGCTGGGTCGGCAAGGACGAGGCCCGCACGCTGGGCTTCTGGAACGACGAAACGCCCGACGACAACCCGGTGCAGGACGCCGAAGGCCGCGTGGAAATTCCGCGCTGGCGCCATGCGGTGCTGAACATGCCGCACCCGCTGCTTGAGCAGGGGCTGGTGATCCTCGACACGCCGGGCCTGAACGCAATCGGCGCCGAGCCCGAACTCACGGTGAGCCTGATCCCGCAGGCGCACGCGGTGGTCTTCATCCTGGGCGCCGAGACCGGCGTGACGCGCTCCGACCTGTCCATCTGGCGCGAGCACCTGATCACCGAGGACGAAGGCAACGACACGCGCTTCGTGGTGCTCAACAAGATCGACACCATGTGGGACACGCTCAGCACGCCCGCGCAGATCGAACTGCAGATCGAGCGTCAGCGAGAAGGCGCGGCCCGCCTGCTCGATGTGCCGCTGGCGCAGGTGCTGCCCGTGTCGGCGCAGAAGGGCCTGCAGGCCAAGATCCAGCGTGACGGCCAGCTGCTGCAGGCCAGCCGCCTGCCGGCGCTCGAATCGCTGCTGGCCGAAGGGGTTCTGGGCAAGCGCGAGACCATGCTGCGGCTCGCGGTCGATGCCGGCATGACCGCGCTGCGCGCCGAGGCCGAGCGCATCCTGAAGGTGCGCCAGCGCGACCTGGCCGAACAGGCGCTCGAGCTGCAGGGCCTGCGCGGCAAGAACGTCTCGGTGATCCGCCACATGCGCGCGCGCATCGACCAGGAGCATGCCGAGTTCGAAGGCAGCAACACGCGCATCCTGGCGCTGCGATCGGTGCAGGGCAAGCTGCTGCGCGAGGTGTATGCCGTGCTGGGGCGCACCGCGCTGAAGGCCGACATGGTGAAGCTGTCGGCCGCGCTCAAGCGCCCCGGCGTCAAGTTCAACGTGCGCAAGGTGTACGCCGAGACTTTCGACTCGCTGCGCAACAACCTGCGCGAAGTGCAGGCGACCACGGCCGAGATCCAGTCGATGCTGCACGCCACCTTCCGCCAGCTCAATGCCGAGCAGGGCTTCACCCTGCAGGCGCCGGCCGAGCCCGATCTCACCGGTTTCGAGCAGGAGCTCGCGCAGATCGAGCGCAGCCACATCCACTACCTGGGCGTGGGCAACCTTCTGAAGCTCGCGCAGGCCGACTTCTGCGACAAGCTGGTCCGCGCGCTCGCCAGCCGGCTGCGACTGGTGAACGAGGCCGCGATGACCGAGGTCGAGCGCTGGAGCAAGGGCGCGAGTGCGCAGATCGATGCCCAGCTCAGGGAGCGCCGCCGCAACTTCAGCAAGCGCATCGAGGCGATCGAGCGCATCCAGAGCGCGGCGGGCAATCTCGACGAGCGCCTCGTCGAACTGGCCGCGCAGGAGAGCAACCTCGCGGAGCTCCATGTGCAGCTGCGCGAGTTCACCTCGCTGATCGCGCAGCACGGACGGCCGCAGCCTGCGGCCACCATCGGCGAACTGCGTGCGGCCTGAACGAAGCGCTTCCAAGGCGGCGACTGCAACCCTGTCATTGCCTCCGGACTTCGCAGCGCAGATCGTGAGCTGGCAGCGCAGCCACGGCCGCAGCCAGCTGCCGTGGCAGAACACGCGCGACCCCTACCGCGTGTGGCTGTCGGAGGTGATGCTGCAGCAGACGCAGGTGTCGACGGTGCTCGGCTACTTCGCGCGCTTCCTCGAACGCTTTCCCGATGTGAAGGCCCTGGCCGCCGGCACCGAGGACGAGGTGTTCGGCCTGTGGAGCGGGCTGGGCTACTACAGCCGCGCCCGCAACATGCATCGTTGCGCGCAGGAGGTTGTCGCGCGATTCGGCGGCGAGTTTCCGCGCACCGCTGCGGAGCTGGTCACGCTGCCGGGCATCGGACGCTCGACATCGGCGGCTATTGCGGCCTTCTGCTTCGGCGAGCGTGTCGCGATCCTCGACGGGAACGTCAAGCGCGTGCTGACGCGCGTGCTCGGTTTCGCGGGCGACATGTCCTCCGCGGCGCAGGAGCGCGCGCTGTGGGATCTGGCAACGCAACTGCTCCCGCCCGCCGACGACAAGGAAGCCATCGCGTCCTACACGCAGGGCGTGATGGACATGGGCGCCACCGTGTGCCTGCCGCGCAAGCCGAGCTGCATGATCTGCCCGGTGCAGCAGAGCTGTGTCGCCCTGCGCGAAGGCGCGCCCGAGCGCTATCCGGTCAAGACGCGCAAGCTCAAGCGCAGCGCGCAGTCGCTGTGGGTGCTGCTGGCGCGCGACGAGCAAGGCCGCGTGTGGCTGGAGAAGCGGCCGGCGAAGGGCATCTGGGCCGGTCTCTACTGCCTGCCGGTGTTCGAAAGCCGCGAGCAGCTTCTCGAAGCCTTGCCCCCAGCTGCGCGGCGCGGCGCCCGTGACCTGCAGGCCTTCGTGCACGTGCTGACCCACAAGGACCTGCACCTGCATCCGGTGCAGATCGACGGCGGCCAGCCGCAAGGCGATGCCGCGCGCTGGTTCGATGCGGAGGAATGGAGCAGGCTGGGCCTGCCGGCCCCGATGCGCAAGATGCTGGAAGACGGCGAGGCCTGAGCCGCCGGCCGGTCAGATCGCGTCGAGCTCGCGGTGCCGCTTCAGCGCGCCCCAGCGCGCACCGAACGAGCGCGCCAGCTGCTCGACCAGGAATACCGAGCGGTGCTGCCCGCCCGTGCATCCGATGGCCACCGTCACGTAGCTGCGATGGTCGCGCGCCAGAGCGTCGAGCCAGTGCGTCAGGAACTGCTCGATGTCGTCGTACATGCGCGCCACGTCGTCGTGCTCGCGCAGCCATTCGATCACCGGCTCGTCGCGGCCCGTCAGCGGGCGCAGCGCCGGCACGTAGTGCGGATTGGGCAGCATGCGCACGTCGAAGACATAGTCGGCATCCAGCGGCACGCCGCGCTTGAAGGCGAAGGATTCGAACACCAGCGTGAGCGGCGTCTGCGGCGCGGAGATCAGCGACTTGATGTAGCTCTGCAGCTGCGCCGGGCGGATCAGGCTGGTGTCGATCACGTCGGCGCCGTCGCGCAAGTCGGCCAGCAGCTCGCGTTCGAGCTCGATCGCCTGGGTCAGCACGCGGTGCTGCTCGGGCACGTCGGTGCGGCCTTCCTGGCGTGAAAGCGGATGGCGGCGGCGGGTTTCCGAATAGCGGCGCAGCAGGGCATCTGTGGTCGCGTCGAGGAACAGCGAGCGCAGCGAGATGCCGCCGTCGCGGCGCAGTGCCTCCAGCTGCTGCGGAACGATGGGCAGCGAGACGCCGCTGCGCACGTCCATGGCAATGGCCACGCGCGTGGCCTGCTGCTCGTGCTGCAGCGCGATGAACGAGGTCAGCAGCTCGGGCGGCAGGTTGTCGACGCAGTAGTAGCCCGCGTCTTCCAGCGCATGCAGGGCCACCGACTTGCCGGAGCCCGACATGCCCGTGATGAGCACGAGGTCGAGATTCATTGCGCCGTCGCCGAGCTCTTGTGGCCGAGCATCTCGCGCGCGTGGGCGAGCGAGGTCTGCGAAACCTTTTCGCCGCCCAGCATGCGGGCGATCTCCCGGGCGCGGCTGTCGTCGTCGAGGCGCGACACGCCGCTTTCGGTGCGCGGGCCGTCGCTGCCGGTCGCTGCCGTCTGGCGCTTGGCCACCACCAGGTGGTGGTCGGCGCACGCTGCAACCTGCGGCAGGTGGGTCACGGCAAGCACCTGACGATCGCGGCCGAGCTGCTTCATCAGGCGGCCGACCGTCTCGGCGACCGCGCCGCCCACGCCGGAATCGACCTCGTCGAAGATCAGCGTCTGCGCCGCGCCGAGCTGGCTGGTGGTGACCGCGATGGCTAGCGCGATGCGCGAGAGTTCGCCGCCCGAAGCCACCTTGCCGATGGCCCGCGGCGTGCTGCCGGTATGGCCTGCCACGAGGAAGGCCACGTCTTCGAGGCCGGCGCGGCTCGGCTGCGCGAGCGGCTGCAGTTCGACCTCGAAGCGCCCGCCCTGCATGCCCAGGCCCTGCATGGCGTCTGTGACGGCCTGCGAGAGGCGGGGCGCCGCCTGCTTGCGGACCTTGCCCAACGCCTTGGCTTCCTTCATGTAGGCCTGCTGGGCGGCCTGCTCGGCACGCTCCAGGCCTTCGAGATCGCTCTGTGCGTCGAGCGCCTGCAGCTCGGCCTGCCAGCCGGCCAGCAGCGCCGGCAGCTCGGCCGGCGGTCGCTTGTAGCGGCGCGCGAGCGACATCCACAGGCCCATGCGCTCGTCGAGTTCGGCGAGGCTCTGCGGGTCGGTGTCGGCATCGCGAAGGTAGCCGTGCAGCGTGTGCGCCGCGTCGGAGGCTTGCGCGACGCAGGAGGCGAGCACCTCGCCCAGCGAGCGGAACTCGGGCTCGATGTGCTCGCAGTTCTGCAGCAGCGTGGCCGCGCGCTGGAGCGCGGAGAGGGCGCCGTTGTCGTCGTCTTCCAGCGCCTGGCTGGCGCCCTGGGCCGCGTCGATCAGAGCCTGCGCATTGGAGATGCGCGAGTGGTTGGTCGAAAGTTCTTCCCACTCGTCGACGCCCGGCGCCAGCTTGGCCACTTCGGAAATCTGCCACTGCAGCCGTTCGCGTTCGCGCTGCAGCGAGTCTTGCGCGGAGCGGGCGTGCTCGAGCGCGGAAAGCGCCTGCCGCCACGCCTGCCATGCGGCATCGAGCGCGTCGGTGCGCACGCCCGCGTAGGCGTCGAGCAGGCCGCGCACCGCCTCGGGCCGCGTCAGGCTCTGCCAGGCGTGCTGGCCGTGGATGTCGAGCAGGCGGTCGCCGAGTTCGCGCAGCTGGGTCGCGGTGGCGGGGCTGCCGTTGATCCAGCCGCGGCTGCGGCCCTGCAGGTCGACGGTGCGGCGCAGCAGCAGCGCGTCGCCGGCCTCGAAGCCGCCTTCGTCGAGCCAGCTGTCCAGGGCCGGGTCGGCATCGAACTCGGCGCTGACGTCCAGGCGCTCGGCGCCTTCGCGCACCGCGCCGGCGTCGGCCCGGTTGCCCAGCGCCAGCTGCAGCGCGTCGATCAGGATGGATTTGCCCGCGCCCGTTTCACCGGTCAGCACCGTGAAACCGCCGGACAGGTCGAGTTCGAGTGATCGCACGATCACGAAGTCGCGCAGTGCGATGCGTCGCAATGCCATCTCAGTTGTTCCTCAAGTTTCCGGACACGGGGCGTTGTTGTGCGAAGTCGTGGCAGGCAGGCCGCGAAACACCGCGGAACCGGCTTCGCCGGGCCGCCGGTGTTGCCCCCTGCAAGGGGATTGGCGAAGCGACACGAAGTGCGCGCAGCCTGGGGGTGTGCTTCATTCAGGAGCCCCCTTCGTTCCAGTGAAGTTTCTTGCGCAGCGTGTCGAAATAGCTCCAGCCGCGCGGATGCAGGAAGCGCACGCGGAAGTCGGAGCGCCGTACCACCACGCGGTCGCCGATGGCGAGCGAGGCGAGCGACTGCATGTCGAAATTGGCGCTGGCGTCGCGTCCGCCGACCAGCTCGATGACGATCTCGTCCGCATCAGGCAGCAGCACGGGCCGGTTCGACAGCGTGTGCGGCGCGATCGGCACCAGGACCCAGCCCGGCACCGCGGGGTGCAGCAGCGGCCCGCCGGCGGAGAGCGCATAGGCGGTCGAGCCCGTGGGCGTGGCGATGATCAGTCCGTCGGCGCGCTGGTTGGCCACGAAGTGCCGGCCCACCGAGACGCGAAGCTCGACCATGCCCGAGGTGGCGCCGCGGTTGACGACCACGTCGTTCATGGCGAAGGCGTCGAACACCGAGGCGCCGTCGCGCATGACCCTGGCCTGCATCAGGCTGCGATGGTCTTCCTCGTATTCGCCGGCCAGCATGGGGATCAGCGTGGACTGGTAGTTGTCGAGCGGAATGTCGGTGATGAAGCCGAGCCGGCCGCGGTTGATGCCGATCAGCGGAATGCCGTAGCTCGCGAGCTGCCGGCCGATGCCCAGCATCGTGCCGTCGCCGCCGACCACCAGGCCGAGGTCGCAGCGCTGTCCTATTTCCTCGACGCTGAGAGCCTGGTAGCGTGGGTTGGCGGGTGCGTCGGCAACGGCGTCGTCTTCGCATGTCGGGCGCTCGACGTAGACTGCGCATCCTTGCGATTCGAGGAAGGCGCCGATGCCTTCCATGACGCCGTCGCGCGCATCCGCCTGCGACCTGGCGCCGGAAGCCTGGTATTTGCCGATCAGGGCGACGTGACGAAAGCGAGAGGTCATATCTCACAAATTACAACACTAAAATCTTGCAATGCTGGACGACCGTGCCAAGTTGCTGCTCAAGACGCTCGTTGAGCGCTACATAGCCGACGGGCAGCCCGTCGGGTCCCGGACTCTGTCGCGCTCCTCGGGGCTCGACCTGTCGCCCGCGACCATCCGCAACGTCATGTCCGACCTCGAGGCGCTGGGGTTGATCGCCAGCCCGCACACTTCGGCCGGCCGCATTCCCACGCATCGCGGCTATCGCCTTTTCGTCGACACCATGCTGACGGCCAAGCGCGAGCAGATGACCGCGCCCAGCCTCCCGCCCGACCAGCCCCAGAAGGTGATCGCCAACGCGGCGCACCTGCTGTCGAACATGTCGCAGTTCGTGGGCGTGGTGATGGCGCCGCGGCGCGCGTCGGTGTTCAAGCAGATCGAGTTCCTGCGGCTGTCGGAGCGCAGGCTGCTGGTGATCATCGTCTCGCCCGACGGCGACGTGCAGAACCGGGTGATCTTCCCCGAGGCCGACTATTCGCAGTCGCAGCTGGTCGAGGCCTCGAACTACATCAACGCGAACTACGCCGGGCTGACCATCGAGCAGGTGCGCGACCGGCTGCAGTCCGAGATCGAGAAGCTGCGCGGCGAGATCGCCACGCTGATGCAGGCCGCGGTGCAGGTCAGCTCGGAAGTGCTGACCGAGGCGCAGGAGGACGACGTCGTCATCTCCGGCGAGCGCAACCTGCTGTCGGTGAGCGATTTCTCCAGCGACATGGGTCAGCTGCGCCGCGCTTTCGAGCTCTTCGAGCAGAAGGCGCAGCTGATGCGGCTGCTCGACGTGTCGAGCAAGGCGGATGGCGTGCGCATCTTCATCGGCGGCGAAAGCCAGGTGGTGCCATTCGAGGAACTCTCGATCGTCAGCGCGAACTACGAGGTCGACGGGGAAGTCGTGGGCACCCTCGGCGTGATCGGGCCGACGCGCATGCCCTACGAACGCATGATCCAGATCGTCGACATCACCTCGCGCCTCGTGACCAACGCGCTGAGCCATCGCAAGTAGGCTCGTCGGCGCGCATAGAATCGTGCCGCGTGGGCCGTTAGCTCAGTTGGTTAGAGCAGCGGACTCATAATCCGTTGGTCGCTGGTTCAAGCCCAGCACGGCCTACCACCCTCCCTTGGCGATTCGATCCTTCGATGTGTTGCCGTGCTTTCGGGGGCAGCCAAAAATCAGGCTATAATCGAGAGCTTAGCGGCTGTAGCTCAGCTGGATAGAGTACTTGGCTACGAACCAAGGGGTCGTGGGTTCGATTCCTGCCAGCCGCACCACTATAAAGAAAGCCCGCAACGCAAGTTGCGGGCTTTTTTCTTTTCGGAGGATCAGCGTGAACAAGGCATTCACCAAGGAAACGGATTCCGACGGAGACGACGATGGCGCAGATGGCGCCTCGCCACCGATTCCCGCGGGCGGCAAGAACTACATCACCCCCCAAGGCTACGCACGCCTGCGCGACGAGCTGTTGCACCTGATGGACGAGGAGCGCCCGAAGATCGTCGAGACCGTCCACTGGGCCGCCAAGAACGGCGACCGATCGGAAAACGGCGACTACCTCTACGGCAAGAAGCGCCTGCGCGAGATCGATCGACGCATCCGCTTCCTCACCAAGCGCCTCGAGATCGCCGAGGTCACCGATCCATCGGTGCATCACGGCCGCGACCAGGTCTTCTTCGGTGCCACGGTCCTCTATGCCGACGAGGCCGGCGAGGAGCGCAGCGTCACCATCCTCGGCATCGACGAGGCGGAGAGCGCGAAGTCGCAGGTCAGCTGGATCTCTCCGATCGCGCGGGCGCTGCTGAAGGCGCGCGAGGGCGACGTCGTGAAGCTCGTCACCCCGGGCGGGGCGCATGAGGTCGAGATTCTGTCGGTGAGTTACCCGGCGCCAGGCTCGGCCGGCACTCCGTAGCCCGGCTCAGGGCGCCGGAACCGTCCTCGAGGCGGTCAGCACCGATGCCGTGCGACGCGCCGCGCGCAGCACAGCATCCAGATGCGCACGGTCGCGCACCGCGATCACGAAGCGCAGGTCGGTCGAGTCCTGCGGGGTCTCGTCGGCCATCTCCACGTGCGTGATGTCGGCTTCGGCATCGGCCAGTGTGGCCGCGACGCGCGCCAGCACGCCCTTGTCGTTGCGCACGGTGATGACCACGCCAGTCTCGAAGGCACGCGTCGGCTCGTCGGCCCACTCGACGGCAAAGAAGCGCTCGCTGTCCTTGTGGCGCAGCCGCTGGCCGACGCCGCATTCCTCCGTGTGGACCACCAGGCCTTCGCCGTGGCCGAGATAGCCGACGATCGGGTCGCCGGGAATCGGGCGGCAGCACAGCGCGAAGCGCACCGACGAGTTCTCGCTGCCATCCAGCGTCACGGCGCCTTGCGACACCGTCTCGTGCGAAATGAAGCGCTCGCGGCTCAGAAGCAGCGCGTCGGGCCGCTCGCCGAGTTCGGTGAGCATCGCCACCAGCCGCTTCGCGACGATGCTCGCGATGCGCTTGCCCAGACCGATGTCGGTCAGCAGCTCCGAGCGGGTGCGGTTGCCGGTGAAGCGCAGCAGCTTTTCCCACAGCGCCTGGTGCTCTTCGTCGTTCTCCGGCAGCTTGCTCAGGCCTTCGGCACGCAGCGCCTGCGCGAGCAGCTTCTCGCCCAGGCCCTCGGACTCGGCGTGCGCAAGGGTCTTGAGGTAATGGCGGATCTTGGAGCGCGCACGGCCGGTGCGCACGAAGCCGAGCCAGGCCGGATTGGGCGTCGACACCGGCGCGGTGATCACCTCGACCACGTCGCCGTTCTTGAGCTCGGTGCGCAGCGGCACCTGGTCGCCGTTGATGCGCGCGGCCGAGGTGTGGTCGCCGATGTTGCTGTGGATGGCGTAGGCGAAATCGACCACCGTGGCGCCGCGCGGCAGAGCCATGATCTGGCTCTTGGGCGTGAACACGTAGACCGCGTCGGGAAACAGGTCGACCTTGACGTGGTCCCAGAATTCGGCGGCGTCGCGGGTTTCGTCCTGGATGTCGAGCAGCGACTGCAGCCATTTGGTGCCCAGGCGGTCGTTGCTGGCGGCGTTCGGCTCGGCGGCCTTGTAGAGCCAGTGCGCGGCCACGCCTGATTCGGCCACCACGTGCATGGCCTCGGTCCGCAGCTGGAACTCGACGCTCACGCCAGCCGGCCCCACGAGCGTGGTGTGCAGCGACTGGTAGCCGTTGAGCTTGGCGATCGCGATGTGGTCCTTGAACTTGCCCGGCAGGGGCTTGTACATCTGGTGCAGGATGCCGAGCCCGGTGTAGCAGGCGATCACGTTCGGCACGATCAGGCGGAAACCGTAGATGTCGGTCACCTGGGCGAAGCTCAGGTGCTTTTCTTCCATCTTGCGGTAGATGGAATAGAGCGTCTTCTCGCGCCCGGCGATGCGCAGCGTCATGCCGGCGGCGGAAAAGGCGGCTTCTACCTCCTTCTGCACCTTCTGGATCAGGTCGCGCCGGCGGCCGCGCGCCTTGGCGACGGCTTTCGAGAGCGTGGCATAGCGCCACGGTTTCAGATGACGGAACGACAGCTCCTGGAGCTCGCGGTAGGTCTGGTTCAGCCCCAGCCGGTGGGCGATGGGCGCGTAGATGTCCAGCGTCTCGCGCGAGATCCGGCCCCATTTCTCGCGGGGCGCGTCGGCCAGCGTGCGCATGTTGTGCGTGCGGTCCGCCAGCTTGACGAGGATGACGCGCACGTCGCGCGCCATGGCCAGCAGCATCTTGCGGAACGACTCGGCCTGATTCTCCTCGCGGGTATTGAACTGCAGCTTGTCGAGCTTGGTGAGCCCGTCGACCAGTTCAGCCACCGGGGCGCCGAAGCGCTCGATGAGTTCTGGCTTGGTGACGCCGCAATCCTCGATGGCGTCGTGAAGCAGGGCGGCCATCAGCGCCTGCGCATCGAGCTTCCATTCGGCGCACTGCGCCGCCACGGCAATGGGGTGGGTGATGTACGGCTCGCCGCTGTTGCGCAGCTGCCCGAGGTGCGCCTCGTCGGCGAAGCGGTAGGCGCGGCGGACCAGCTCGGTGTCTTCGGGACTCAGGTAGTCCAGCCGCGCGGTCAGCGCGGCAAAGCTCGCGGCGGCCGCATTCAGCGCCGCCGGGCTCGGCTTCGGCGCGCCTTTGGGGGCATGGGACTGAGATTTGGCGACCGCGCTCATGCCTATCACTTTAGCGTGACCGATGTGTGGACGCCTCCGGCCATAAAAAAAGCACCGCTTTGCGGTGCCTTTTCGTTGCAGGGCTGCGTCAGATCAGCCCGGCACCTTCTTGAGCATTTCGAGGCCGATCTTGCCTTCGGCGATCTCGCGCAGCGCGGTCACGGCGGGCTTGTTCTTGCTCTCGATCTTGGGGGCGTGGCCCTGGCTCAGCATGCGCGCACGGTAGGTGGCGGCCAGGACGAGCTGGAAGCGGTTCGGAATGTGGACGAGACAATCTTCGACGGTGATGCGGGCCATGATGAGGATCTTTCGGTCGGTCTGGAGCGGGTGGGCTCGGAAATCAGGGGATGTTCAGTGCGGCGAAGGTATCGGCACGCGCTCGGCGTTGCGCGGAGTACCGAAGCCGCTGAGCGTGGACGATCGCCTTGAGATCGAAAAGTGCCCGCTCAAATAACTCGTTGATTATAACGAAGTCGAATTGTCCGGCCTGGGACATCTCTTCCGCGGCGTTCTTCAGGCGCAGCTCGATGACCGCGGCGCTGTCTTCCCCGCGCCGTTCGAGGCGGGAGCGCAGCTCTTCCCAACTGGGCGGCAGGATGAAGATCATGACCGCGTTGGCGAAGGTCTTGCGGATCTGCAGCGCGCCCTGGAAGTCGATCTCGAGGATGACGTCGGCCCCCTGGGCGATACGTTCTTCCACGGCCTTTTTCGAGGTGCCGTAGCGGTGGCCGTGTACATGGGCCCATTCCACGAAGCCGTCTGCGGCGATCATGGCGTCGAACTCGCTCGGCGAGGCGAAGAAGTACTCGCGGCCGTGCTTTTCCTGCCCGCGCGGCGAGCGGGTCGTGTGCGACACCGAGGGCTGCACCGCCGAATCGAGTTCCATCAGCGCCTTGACCAGGCTCGACTTGCCCGCGCCGCTGGGCGCCGCCACCACGAAGATATTGCCGGGGTAATCCATTCTTTCGCTCGTCTTCGTCGTCATTCGATGTTCTGGACCTGTTCGCGCATCTGCTCGATCAGCACCTTCATGTCCACGCCGATGCGCGTGAGTTCCAGCGCCGCCGACTTCGAGCCCAGCGTGTTGGCCTCGCGGTGCAGTTCCTGGATCAGGAAGTCGAGGCGCTTGCCGATCTCGCCGCCCTTCTTGAGCAGGCGCTCGATCTCGTCGAGGTGCGAAGCCAGCCGGGTGAGTTCCTCGGCCACGTCGATGCGGATCGCGAAGGCGGTGGCTTCGGTCAGCGCGCGGTCCTGTGCGGCTTCGGGCGGCGTGCCGCCGGCTCCCGCGCCCAGGCCCATGGCCTCCTGCCAGCGTTCCAGGAAGCGGGTGCGCTGCTGCTCGACCAGTTGCGGCACCAGCGGGCCGGCCTGTTGTGCCAGTGCGCGCAGTTGCTCCAGGTGGCCTTCGAGCATCTTGGCCAGCCGGGCGCCTTCGCGCTGGCGGGCGGATACCAGGCCTTCGAGCGCCTTGCCCGCAACCTCGAGCAGGTCGGGGCCCCAGTCGCCGCGGACGGCGCTTTCGCCGCCGGCCAGGCGCAGCACGTCGGCCACGCTGAGTTCGCGCGCGCCCGGCAGCCAGGCCCGGATGCTGTCCTGCACGCCGTTGAGGCGCTGCAGCAGCTTGACGGAGGGCTCGACCACGCCGGAGGACGAGGTGCTTTCGATGGCCGCGCGCACCTCGACCTTGCCGCGCTTGAGCTTGGCGGTGAGCAGTTCGCGCAGGGCGGTTTCGTGCTGGCGGAGTTCTTCCGGCAGCTTGAAGGTCAGATCGAGGAAGCGACTGTTGACCGAGCGGATTTCAACCCCGAGCCGGCCCGCGGCGGAAGGCCGTGCATCGGCTTCGGAGTGGCTGCCTGCGGGCCCGTTCTGGCCGCTGGCGTAGCCGGTCATGCTGTAAACTGGCATTGCGCCTCACTGTGGTTTTGCTTGCATGCTCCGAGGCGTCGGCACGGCGTTCGCTTGCCGCACCATCGCCTTCGGGCGAAACTCCCGGATTATGTCAAAGGTCAAGCCTACGCCCCTGCCGCCCGATACGGTCATTGGTGGTTACCGTGTTGTACGCCGGCTTTCCGCGGGCGGATTCGGCGTGGTCTACCTTGCGATCGATTCCAGCGGGCAGCAGGTGGCCATCAAGGAATACCTGCCGTCGTCGCTCGCCACGCGGGGCCCGGGTGAGCTCGCTCCGCAGGTGCCGCCGGAGAAGCTGTCGCTTTACCGGCTCGGCCTGAAGAGCTTCTTCGAGGAAGGGCGTTCGCTGGCGCAGATCTCGCACGCATCGGTGGTCAGCGTGCTCAACTTCTTCCGCGAGAACGAGACCGTCTACATGGTGATGAACTACCTGGAGGGCGCGACCCTGCAGGACTTCGTGGTCACCGCGCGCGACCTGAAGAAGCAGAAGGTGTTCCGCGAGTCGACCATCCGCTCGCTCTTCGACGAGATCCTGCGCGGCCTGCGCATCGTCCACCAGTACAAGATGCTGCACCTGGACATCAAGCCGGCCAACATCTTCGTCACCGACGACGACCGCGCCGTGCTGATCGACTTCGGCGCCGCGCGCGAAGTGCTCAGCAAGGAAGGCATCTTCATCCGCCCGATGTACACCCCCGGCTTCGCGGCGCCCGAGATGTACCGGCGCGATTCGTCCATGGGCCCGTGGACCGACATCTACGCCATCGGCGCCTGCATCTATGCCTGCATGCAGGGCTATCCACCCAACGACGCGCCCCGGCGCATCGAGAAGGACCGCCTCAGCCTGTCGCTCTCGCGGCTGCGCGGCGTCTACTCCGACAACCTGATCGAAGTGGTCGAGTGGTGCATGTCGCTCGATCCGCTGTCGCGTCCGCAGTCGGTCTTCGCGCTGCAGAAGGAACTCAGCCGCGAAGGCGAGCGCCGCTATACCAAGCTCACGGTGGGCGAGAAAGTGCGCCTGTCGATCGACAACATCCGCTCCTTCGACAAGAAGGGTCTGCCCAAGGCTGCCGCGCCCACCACGCGCCCTGCATGACATCATGAAATTCTCCGTCTTCCAGGTCAGCCGCAAGGGCGGGCGTCTCAAGAACGAAGACCGCATGGGCTATTGCTACACGCGGGAATCGGGGTTGTTCGTGCTCGCCGACGGCATGGGCGGCCATCCGGAAGGCGAAGTGGCGGCGCAGCTCGCACTGCAGACCATCGCCGCGCTCTACCAGCGCGAGGCACGCCCGATGGTCAAGGACGTGAAGTCCTTCCTCGCCGAATCGGCCATGGCTGCGCACCAGCAGATCATGCGCTACGCGAGCCACAAGGCCATGCTCGACACGCCGCGCACCACCGTCGTCGCGGCCGTGCTGCAGAACAACACCGCCACCTGGATGCACTGCGGCGACTCGCGCCTGTACGTCGTGCGCGACGGCCGCCTCCTGGTGCGCACGCGCGACCACTCGCATGCCGAGCGCCCGAAGCCGAACGGCTCCGACATGCCCGTCAACCGCAACCTGCTGCTCACCTGCCTGGGCTCGCCGACGACGCCGCTCTTCGATGTCTCGGCACCGCTGCAGCTGCAGCGCGGCGATCGCATCATGCTGTGCTCCGACGGTGTGTGGGGCGTGCTGGACGACGAACTCATCGTGCACACGCTGTCCTCCGGCAAGCCCGTTTCCGACGCCGCTCCCGACCTCGCCGAGATGGCGCTGCGCAAGGGCGGCTCCCACAGCGACAACGTCACGCTCATTGCGCTCGAATGGGAGATGCCCGACAGCGCGGACGACCGCAGCGGCGTTTCCACCGAGACCATCGAGGACGGTGTCTTCGCCTCCACCATCCAGGCCGGCATGCCCTCCGACAACGAGATCGACGACCTCGACGAAGACGCCATCGAGCGCTCCATCGCCGAGATCAACGAGGCCATCCGCAGATCGGCGGCGCGCAAGACCTGAGCGCAGCCTTCTTTCCTTTTTCCTTTTCCGGTTCTCGAACAATGACTGCTTTCACACGAAGCGGCGGCCGTGCCGCCGACCAGCTGCGCCCGGTGCGCATCACCCGCGGTTTCACCATCCATGCCGAAGGCTCCGTACTCATCGAGTTCGGCCAGACCCGCGTGTTGTGTACCGCCTCCGTCGAGGAAAAAGTGCCGCCGCACAAGAAGGGCAGCGGCGAGGGCTGGGTCACCGCCGAATACGGCATGCTGCCGCGCGCCACCCACACCCGCAGCAGCCGCGAGGCCGCCAAGGGCAAGCAGACCGGCCGCACGCAGGAAATCCAGCGCCTCATCGGCCGCTCGATGCGCGCCGTGTTCGACCTCGCCGCGCTCGGCGAACGCACCATCCACCTGGACTGCGACGTGCTGCAGGCCGACGGCGGCACGCGCACCGCGGCCATCACCGGCGCCTTCGTCGCCGCGCAGGACGCCGTCAGCAAGCTGCTGGCATCCGGCGCCATCGCCGCCTCGCCCATCAAGGGCCACGTGGCGGCGATCTCGGTCGGCATCGTCGGCGGCACGCCGCTGCTCGACCTCGAATACACCGAAGACTCCGCCTGCGACACCGACATGAACGTCGTCATGACGGGCGCCGGCCATTTCGTCGAAGTGCAGGGCACGGCCGAAGGCGTGGCCTTCACCCGGGAAGAAATGAACATCCTGCTCGGCCTGGCCGAGAAGGGCATCGGCGAGCTCGTGGACCTGCAGAAGCAGGCGCTGCTCTCCAACTGACGCATCCACTGGCGAATTCATGAAACTGGTCCTGGCTTCCAACAACGCAGGCAAGCTCGCCGAGCTCCAGCAGCTGTTCGCCGAGCTCGCCGTCACCCTGGTGCCGCAGTCGGCGCTGGGGGTGAGCGAGGCCGAGGAGCCTTTCCGCACCTTCGTCGAGAACGCGCTGGCCAAGGCGCGCCACGCGAGCGCAGCCACCGGACTGCCCGCCATCGCCGACGACGCCGGCCTGTGCGTTGACGCCTTTGGCGGCCTGCCGGGCGTTGACACCGCCTTCTACGCCACGCAGTTCGGCTACACCAAGGGCGATGCCAACAACGTGAAGGCTCTGCTCGAGCAACTCGACGGCGTCGTCAACCGCCGCGCCGCGCTCGTCAGCACGCTGGTCGCGCTGCGCAGCCACGACGACCCCGAGCCGCTCATCGCGGTGGGCCGCGTGGTCGGCGAGATCGCGCCTGCACCCGTCGGCGATAACGGCTTCGGCTTCGACCCCGTCATGTACCTGCCGTCCTTCGGCAAGACCTTCGCGCAGCTGCCGCCCGAGGTGAAGAACGCCAACAGCCACCGCGGCCGTGCGGCGCAGGCCATGCTGGCGCTGATGCGCGAGCGCTGGTTCTGAGCGGTACGCGATCGATGGCCACCACCTTCCCGATCCTGCCGGCGCAGGCTGCCGGCGCGCCGCACGCCAACGACGTGCTGCACTGGATGCGTCCCGGTCCGCTGCAGCTCAGCGCGCTGCCCCCGCTGTCGCTGTACATCCACCTGCCCTGGTGCCTGCGCAAGTGCCCGTACTGCGACTTCAACTCGCATGAATGGCGCGCCGCCAGCGAGGCCGACATCGACGGTATTCCCGAAGCGGCCTACATCGACGCGCTGGTGGCAGACCTCGACGCCGCGCTGCCGCTCATCTGGGGCCGCAGCGTCCACACCATCTTCATCGGCGGCGGCACGCCCAGCCTGTTTTCACCGCAGGCCATCGACCGCCTGCTGAGCGACGTGCGCGCACGCCTGAAGCTCACGCCCGACTGCGAGATCACGCTTGAAGCCAACCCCGGCACCTTCGAGCGCAACCGCTTCCGCGCATACCGCTCGGCCGGCGTCACGCGCCTGTCGGTGGGCGTGCAGAGCTTCAACGACGAGCATCTGAAGGCGCTGGGCCGCGTCCACGACCGCGCGCAGGCCATCGCCGCCCTCGAGGAGGCCGCGAGCAACTTCGACACCTTCAACCTCGACCTGATGTACGCGCTGCCGGGCCAGACCCTGGAAGACCTCGAGGCCGACCTCTCGCAGGCCCTCGCGCTCGCGCCGCCGCACCTCTCGGTTTACCACCTGACCATCGAGCCCAACACCTGGTTCGCCAAGTTCCCGCCCACGCTGCCCGAGGACGACATCGCCTACGCCATGCTCGACCGCATCACCGAGCGCACCGGCGCCCGCGGCATGTCGCGCTACGAGGTGTCCGCCTATGCGCGCGAAGGGCACCAGTGCGCGCACAACCTCAACTACTGGCAGTTCGGCGACTACCTCGGCATCGGCGCGGGCGCACACAGCAAGCTGAGCTTCGCCCACCGCATCGTGCGGCAGGTGCGCTTTCGCGAGCCGCGCCTGTACATGGAGAACGCACGCGCCGGCGCGGCCGTGTCGCAGAGCGACGAAGTGGCCCTGGCCGACCTGCCGTTCGAATTCATGCTCAATGCATTGCGGCTGAAGCAGGGCTTCACGCTGCCGCAGTTCAGCGAACGCACCGGGCTTGCGATGACGTCGATCCAGCGCGGCCTCGAAGAAGCCGAGCGCAAGGGCCTCGTCGAGCGCGACCTGTTCCGCGTATGGCCGACCGAACGCGGCCTCGACTTCCTGAGCGACCTGCAGTCGATGTTCCTGCCCGACGAGGAGTAGGGCGCCGCCGTCGGCATAAAATCGTCGGTTCCGGAGAGTTGGGTGAGTGGTTTAAACCAGCAGTCTTGAAAACTGCCGACGTGAAAGCGTCCGTGAGTTCGAATCTCACACTCTCCGCCAGAATCAATCTCTGGCAGTTTTTGAAAGTCCCGCGCAGCCTCTGCGACGGGACTTTTTCATTGATCCGTCCCTGCTTGCCGAGAGGGCTGCAGCGGATCCGCTGATGACTTCCTCCGACAGCTGCTGCGCCTAGTCCTTGTTGATGCCATCGGTGATCGCTGTCACGAGCGATTCAGCGTCCATGGCTCCGCTGCGGCAGGTCGCTCTTCGGAGAAAAAGTGGCGGTTGCATGTGCTCATGACAATGCGGACGCCCTCGGTGGTCGGCTTCGAAACGGCTGCATCGGTGCATTCATCGTAGTTCTTGCGCGCCGCAGGAGACAGTTGCTCGAAGCGCGTCTGAGCACGAGCGGTCATGGCGGCCAACAGAACTACGAGAAGACTGGCGCCGGTTTCAACTTCTTTTTTCACGTTCCGATGGCAGTTGCCGGTGCTCCTGGCTTGCCTTGATGGAAGCCCATGCGCTGGCCAGCCGGCGTGTTCTCACCCGGCCTCGCCGCAGCCAACCCGGGTGCCTCTTCGCCCCGCCTGAACAGCGGGCCATCGGCACTGCCGTCGCCCTGCCGCCACACCCCTCACCACCGATTCCCGTAGGCAGCAGTCGGGCTTTGTAATCTAGTGTTTTTATTTGCAACGGATGTTATATTTTCCCAGAAACATTCTCGTAACACTTAGGGCTTCAGTACAGGACTGACGGGCGTCTTCCTGTGGATGCCCATCATGGGGAGCTCTGGAATTGCAGTTCAAGCCGCAAGAAAGCCCCAATCCGGTGCGACTGGCCTCGGCCGTCGCTTGGCCGATCCGGAGCCGCCTGTGAACACGCCGGCTACTGCCCCTCGCGCCCGTCGCCCGTTGCTGAGCTTCAGCGTGGAGGGCCTGCCGGCCCGCGACGAGTTGCTCTTCAAGTCCCTTGTCCGGCTGCTCGACCATCGCACCCACCAGCACTGGGACTGGCAGGTCCAGGACGCCGATCTGCGCGTGGTGGGCGACAAGCTGTCGGCGCCACCCGAGCAGGATCCGGCGGAGCGTCCGGTGCCACTGCTGACGATCGGCGACACGCCGCCGCCGCACGGCCCTTTTCTGCGCCTGCCGCTGCATGCCGATGCGCTCGAGGCGATGCTCAACCGCCTCGGTGCGATGCTGGTCCACGCCCGTGAACTGGGGCTGGCCGCGGCTTCCCGCAGCCGCAGCGAGCAGGTCGCACGAGGCGAGGAATACCGCCTGCTGCGCTGGCCCTCGTCCACCCTGCTCGACACGAGCATGCGCATGAAGCTCGCGACGCTGCTCGCGACCCGTCCGGCAACGCCGCAGGCCTTGCAGCAACGCTCGGGCGCCAGCGCGCGCGAGTGCGCGGACTTCATCTCGATGCTGGAACGCGCAGGCTTCGTCGCCAGCAGCAGCGGCGGTGGCGGCAGCGGCAGTGGCGTCACCGGCTTCGCCAACAGCCGAGCACCCGAATCGATCTGGCCCGATTCGCACATCTCCTCCGGCAGCGAGGCGCATCACCCCGCTGCCGCCGGCCCGGCGGCCCGCGCCAACGTGGAGCCGGGCCTGCTCGCCCGCATCCGCAACCGGCTCGGCTTGCTGGCTTCCGGACCGAGGGCCTGAAGAGCGTGGAACACAAGATTCTTTTCACCGGCACCATGGGTGCGGGCAAGACCACCGCCATCGCCGCGGTGAGCGAGATTCCCCCGGTGCGCACCGAGGTGCGCAACAGCGACACCTCCGTCGCCAAGGCCACCACCACGGTCGGCCTGGATTACGGTGAACTCACGCTCGACAACGGCGAGAAGCTGCGCCTGTACGGCACGCCGGGGCAGATGCGCTTCGACTTCATGTGGCGCATCCTCGCGCGCGGCGCGCTGGGCCTCGTGATCCTGGTCGACAACAGCCGCCCCGATCCGCTGGCCGACCTGGAGGTGTACCTCGACGGCTTCGCCGAGCTGATCGAGAGCTCGGCCTGCGTGGTCGCGGTCGGCCGCATGGAAGCGCACCCAGAGCCCGGCCTCGAAGCCTATGCCCAGCGCATGCAGGACAAGGGCGTGCTGTGCCCCGTGCTGCCCGCCAACGTGACCGATCCGCAGCAGGTGGTGCAGCTGCTGGAGCTGCTGCTGATCCAGCTCGAGGCCTGAGGGCCGGACGGCTTCCCCTTTCTTTTTCACCGCAACGCCGGACCCCCAATCACATGAACATCGCACCCCGCATCAAGGACGCCGCCGAGACCGTCGTCGACACGCTCATGCGCGAGATCAAGGGCGTGAAGGCCGTGGTGATCGCGACCGAGGACGGCCTCGAGCTCGCCGCGCGCGCGCAGAACACCGCCCAGGTCGCGCGCATGTCGGCCATCGCGAGTTCGCTCGCGGCGCTCGGCGCGGTGGCGGGCGAGGAAAGCGGCCTCGGGCAATGCGAGAACGTCGCCATCGAAACCGCACTGGGCCACATCCTGATGCTGCAGGCCCGCCACCAGGAAGCCGGGCTGATCGTGAGCGTGGTCACTGGCAAGGACGCGGTCATCGGCCAGGCCCTGTACTTCTCCAAGCAGGCGACGTTGGCGCTGCAGCGGGCCTGAAGGCTTTCACCAGCGGCTGCCGCTCATCATTCGCCCGGGCGGCGGCCGATCATCAGGGCGATGGAATACCTACGAAAGACTCCGATGGCAAACATCAAGCAATCCATGGACGAACTCATGACCATCGACGGCGCGCTGTGCGCGGCGCTCGTCGACTCGGGCAGCGGCATGATCCTTGGACAGATCGGTTCGGGCGTCGACCTGGAAGTGGCCGCCGCCGGCAATACCGAAGTGGTGCGCGCCAAGCACAAGACGATGCGCGCGCTGGGCCTGAACGACGTGATCGAGGACATCCTGATCACGCTCGGCCGCCAGTACCACATCATTCGCCCGCTGCAGAAGCACGAAGGCCTGTTCATCTACCTGGTGCTCGACAAGTCGAAGTCGAACCTCGCGCTTGCCCGCCGCAAGACGCAGGACGTGGAGCAGACGCTGGCGGTCTGACGCGCCAAGCCGATCTGCGGGGTCCGGCGAAGAGCCGGGGCCCGCGCATGCGGCTCGGTCAGCAGGGGCGCAGCGCCCGGGTCTCCGAAGGCCTTTCCCCGAAGCGCGCGCGGTACTGTGCCGCGAAGTGCCCCAGGTGGAGAAAGCCGTACTTCTGCGCCACCTCTCGCACGCCGGCGCCATTGGCGCCCGCCGAGGTGCGCTGCTGCAGTTCGTTGCGCACCCTGTCGAGGCGCGTCTCGCGCAGGAACTCCATCGGCCCCTGGCCCGCGTGCTGGCGAAAGGCCAGCTGCAGCGCACGCGCACTGCAGCCGACCTCGCGGCAGACGTCCGCCAGCGACAGGGGCTGGTCCGCATGCGCCGACATGTATTCCTGGGCCCTGCGGACCACGCGCGGCAGCAGGCGCCGCTGGTTGTCGCCTGCCAGGGCCCTGGAGTGGTTGTGGCCCGCCGACATCAGCAGGCTGGAGATCAGGTAGGCCTCTGCGTGCTCGGCCAGCGGACCGCCGCCGTGCAGGCCGGTGCCGGCATCGAGCGTGAGCCGCAGGTAGTCGATGAAGTGCACCAGCGGCGCGAGCGTGGGGTTGTCCAGCGGCACGCCCAGGTCGAACACCAGCGGCTTTCCGACGGGGGCCTGCAGCAGCGATTCGAGCCGCGAATGCAGCGCGGAGCGGGCCAGTTGCACGATGAGGTGCGGGCTGCCGTCGGCCCAGCGCATCGACAGCGGCTCGGTGGGCGAGGGCAGCGAAGCGAGGCGGGGCGTGGCGTCGATCTGCTGCGCGCCGCAGCGGATTTCGGCGCCGCCGCGCAACGGAATCTGCAACAGGAAGAAATCCTGCAGGTAGCCCGGGTCGATCTGCACGCCGGGGCCGTACTGCACGTAGTTGAGGCTCACGTCCCGGTGCAGCTTCGCGCTGTGGTGGCAGGCGTCCAGTCTGGTGCGCGGCTTCAGCATCACGAGGCCGTGCGGGCAGAACACGCGGGCCACGCTCTCACGCGCCTCGTCCACGTCGTGGCTCTCGAAAAGCCGGTAGCGCTGCAGCGGCAACGGTGGGGTCGTGAGGGTTTCCATGGGGCGAGGACAGGGCGAGGGCACCGTAGCAAAAACCGTCCCCGCCCACAATTCGGACCTCCCCGCGGCCATCCCTCGGCCCTGACCCAGGAGCCGGCGCAGGCCATCGCCCCAAGAAATCTGCGCGCCAGGGACAGCGCCTGCGTTTGCGGGACTCGTCCGGCGCACCCTTGCCCATAACGTTCGCTCCACAGGCACCAGCCGGGCCTGCCCGATCAAACCGAGGAGAGCAAGCGTCATGTTCAAGGGACTCGAAGGCAAGAGCGCCATCGTCACCGGTGGCTCCACACTGATAGGCGCGGGCGTGGTGCGCGCCCTGCATGCGGCGGGGGTGAAGGTCGTCATCGCCGACATCGACGCCGGCAACGGCCAGGCGCTGGCCGATTCGCTGGGGGCCGGCGTGCGCTTCATGCGCACCGACATCACCGACGACGCGCAGGTGAAGGCCTGCGTGGCCGAGGCGGCCGAGCATCACGGCGGGGTGCACTTCCTCGTCAACCTGGCGTGCTCGTACGTGGACGACGGCTTCAAGTCGCCGCGCGCCGACTGGCTCACCTCGTTCAACGTGAACGTGGCCAGCGCCGTGGCGATGCTGCAGGCCGTGCATCCGCACATGGTGGCTGCCGGCGGCGGGGCGGTGGTCAACTTCACGAGCATCTCGTCGAGCGTGGCGCAGACGGGCCGCTGGCTCTATCCGGTAAGCAAGGCGGCGATGGCGCAGCTCACCCGCAACATGGCGATGGACCTCGCGCCCGACCGCATCCGCGTGAACAGCGTGTCGCCGGGCTGGACCTGGTCGGCGGTGATGAACCAGCTCACGAACGGCGACCGCGCCAAGACCGATCGCGTGGCCGCGCCTTTCCACCTGCTCGGCCGCGTCGGCGACCCGGACGAGGTGGCGCAGGTGGTGCTCTTCCTGTGCTCCGACCACGCAAGCTTCGTGACCGGTGCCGACTACGCGGTGGACGGCGGCTACTCCGCCATGGGGCCCGAGCAGGCCGTTCCCGCCATTCCCAAGTTGATGGACTGAGCTCCAGCCGGAGCATCGAAGGAGCAGCAAATGAAGCGAATCGCCATCGTCGGCGCGGGCCAGTCGGGCCTGCAACTGGGACTCGGCCTGCTTGCCGCGGGCTACGAGGTCACGATGTTCAGCAACCGCACGGGCGAGGACATCCGCCAGGGCAAGGTCATGTCTAGCCAGTGCATGTTCCACACCTCGCTGCAGATCGAGCGCGACCTGGGGCTCGACCATTGGGCGAGCGCATGCCCCACGGTGGACGGCATCGGTCTGGCCGTGCCGCACCCGGAGCAGAAGGGCGCCAAGGTCATCGACTGGGTCGCGCGGCTCGATTCGAGCGCGCAGTCGGTCGACCAGCGCGTGAAGATTCCGGCGTGGATGGACGAGTTCAGGAAGAAGGGCGGCGAGCTCGTCTTCAAGGACGCGGGCATCGACGAGCTCGAGACCTGCACGCAGACGCACGACCTCACGCTGGTGGCCAGCGGCAAGGGCGAGATCTCGAAGCTCTTCGAGCGCGACGCCCACAAGTCCACCTACGACAAGCCGCAGCGCGCCCTCGCGCTGACCTATGTGAAGGGCATGAAGCCGCGCGAGCCGTACTCGGCGGTGTGCTTCAACCTGATTCCCGGCGTTGGCGAGTACTTCGTGTTCCCGGCGCTGACCACCACGGGGCCGTGCGAGATCATGGTGTTCGAAGGCGTGCCCGGCGGCCCGATGGACTGCTGGGCCGACGTGAAGACACCCGAGGAGCATCTCGCGCGCAGCAAGTGGATCGTCGACACCTTCACGCCATGGGAGGCCGAGCGCTGCCATGACATCGAGCTGACCGACGACAACGGGATCCTCGCCGGCCGCTTCGCGCCCACGGTGCGCAAGCCGGTGGCGACGCTGCCGTCGGGCCGCAAGGTGCTGGGCCTGGCCGACGTGGTGGTGCTCAACGACCCGATCACCGGCCAGGGATCGAACAACGCGGCCAAGTGCGCAGACACGTATCTCAAGAGCATCCTCGCGCGCGGCGACGGCCCGGCCGACGCCGCCTGGATGCAGCAGACCTTCGACCGCTACTGGTTCGGCTATGCACAGTGGGTCACGCAGTGGACCAACATGCTGCTGGCCCCGCCGCCGCCGCACGTGCTCAACCTGCTCGGTGCGGCCGGCGCGGTACCGCCGCTGGCCAGCGCATTCGCCAACGGCTTCGACGATCCGCGCACCTTCTTCCCGTGGTTCGCGGACCCGACCGAGTCGCAGCGTTTCATCGACACCTGCGCAGCGGTTGCATAGCGGGAGCGGCACCATGAAGCGACGCGTGGCCATCGTCGGCGCCGGCCAGTCCGGCATGCAGCTCGCGCTCGGCCTGCAGAGCGCGGGGCACGAGGTGACGGTGTTCTCCAACCGCAGCGCACGGGAGATCGCCGAGGGGCCTGTGATGTCCAGCCAGTGCATGTTCGAGACCGCGCTGCAGACCGAGCGCGAACTGGGGCTCGACTGGTGGGCCGACGAATGCCCGGCGGTGGAAGGCATCGCCGTCGCGGTGCGCAACCCCGAAGGCGGCAAGGCCGTCGAATGGAGCGCGAAGCTCGACGGCCCCGCGCAGTCGGTAGACCAGCGGCTCAAGATACCCGCGTGGATCGCCGAGTTCGAGAGGCGCGGCGGGCAGCTGGTGCTGCGCGACGTGGACATCGACGATCTGGAGACCTGCACGCAGATGCACGACCTGGTGGTCGTGGCGAGCGGCAAGGGCGAGATCTCCAGGCTCTTCGAGCGCGACCCCCAACGCTCGCCCTACGAGCAACCGCAGCGCGCACTCGCACTGACCTATGTGAAGGGCATGAGGCCGCGCGGGCCGCACTCGGCGGTGTGCTTCAACCTGATTCCGGGCGTGGGCGAGTACTTCGTGTTCCCGGCGCTGACCACCACGGGGCCGTGCGAGATCATGGTGTTCGAAGGCGTGCCCGGCGGCCCTATGGACTGCTGGGCCGACGTGAAGACGCCCGAGGAGCATCTCGCGCGCAGCAAGTGGATCCTCGAAACCTTCCTGCCCTGGGAGGCCGAGCGCTGCAGGCACGTCGAGCTCACCGACGACAACGGCATCCTCTCGGGCCGCTTCACGCCCACGGTACGCAGGCCGGTGGCGACGCTGCCGTCGGGCCGCAAGGTGCTGGGCCTGGCCGACGCGGTGGTGCTCAACGACCCGATCACCGGCCAGGGATCGAACAACGCGGCCAAGTGCGCCGACATCTACCTCAAGCGCATCCTCGAGCATGGCGACGCGCTCTTCGACGCCGCGTGGATGCAGCAGACCTTCGAGCGTTACTGGGAGGGCTATGCCCGCTGGGCCACCGGCTGGACCAACAGCCTGCTCGCGCCCCCGGGGCCGCATCTGCAGAAGCTGCTGCAGAGCGCCTCCAGCATGCCGGCGGTCGCGAGCATCGTGGTCAACGGCTTCGACGATCCGCGCGCCTTCGCGCCGTGGTGGTTCGATGCGGCGGAGGCCGACCGCTTTCTCGAAGCGTGTGCACGCGAGGCCGTGGTCGACCGCTTCGACCGGCGCGACTTCCGCAAGGCCCTCGGGCAGTTCAGCACTGGCGTGACCGTCATCACCACCCGCGCGATGGACGGGCGGCGCGTGGGCATGACGGCCAACTCGTTCTCGTCGGTCTCGCTCGATCCGCCGCTGGTGCTGTGGAGCCTCGCGCGCCAGGCGCCGAGCCTGGCCGACTTCACCGGTGCCAGCCATTTCGCGATCAACGTGCTGGCGGCGAACCAGCATCACCTGTCGCGGCAGTTCTCGACACCGCAGGCCGACAAGTTCGGCGGCGTCGACTGCTGCGAGGGCACGGCCGGCGTGCCGCTGCTCAACGGCGTGATCGCGCGCTTCGTGTGCCGCAACGTCAGGCAGTACGATGGGGGCGACCACCTCATCTTCATCGGCGAGGTCGAGCGCTACGACCGCTTCGACGGCGAGCCGCTGGTCTTTCATTCGGGCTACTACCAGGTGACCACAAGACATCCGGAATGCATGCAATGAGCGCGTGGCCCGCCACACTTATCCCGTGAACCACCCCATGAACGGAGCAACACACATGCAGCAGAAAGCACCCCAGGCCGCACCACAGCGCATCCGCATCGAGGCCACCGACGCAAGCGGCAGCTTCAGCGGCTACCTCGCACTGCCCAGCTCGGGCACCGGGCCCGGCCTGGTCATCGCGCAGGAGATCTTCGGCGTGAACGACACGATGCGAGAGGTGGCCGACTACTACGCGGAAGAAGGCTACGTGGTGCTCGTGCCCGACCTGTTCTGGCGCCAGCAGCCCGACGTCGAACTCGGCTACACGCCCGAGGACTGGCAGCGCGCCTTCGGCTTCTACCAGGGCTTCGACGAGGCCAAGGGCATGGAGGACATGCAGGCCGCGATCACCGCCCTGCGCCAGCGGCCCGAGGTGCAGGACGCCAAGGTCGGCGTGCTCGGCTTCTGCCTCGGCGGCAAGCTGGCCTACCTCGCGGCGTGCCGCACCGATGCGGACGTGGCCGTGGGCTACTACGGCGTGGGCATCGATGCCGCGCTCGACGAGGCCGACAAGATCAAGCGCCCGCTCACGCTGCACATCGCAGAGCTCGACAAGTTCTGCCCGCCCGAGGCGCGCGACCGCATCGTGGCGGCGCTCAAGGGCCGCCCCGGCGTCTCGCTGCACGTGTACCCGGACATGGACCACGCCTTCGCACGCCTGGGCGGCGAGCACTACCACAAGCCCTCGGCGCTGATGGCGCACGAGCGCAGCATCGCCACGCTGAAGGACGCCATCGGCCCGCACTACGACCTCTCGGCGCTGTGGGACAAGCACTGCGAGTACGAGTTCGGCACACGCAACGTCGACGACACCATGTCGACCATGGTGGCCGAGCCCTACGTCAACCACATCCCGACCATGACCGGCGGCGTGGGCTACAGGAACCTGCACGCCTTCTATTCGAACCACTTCGTCAACAGCAACCCGCCCGACACCTCGCTGGTGCCGATCTCGCGCACCATCGGCGCCACGCAGGTGGTCGACGAGATGCTGTTCTGCTTCACCCACACCACCGAGATCCCGTGGATGCTGCCGGGCGTGGCACCGACCGGCAAGCGCGTGGAGATCCCGCTGCTCGCGGTCATCAAGTTCCGCGGCGACAAGCTCTACCACGAGCACATCTACTGGGACCAGGCCAGCGTGCTGGTGCAGGTGGGGTTGCTCGATGCGAAGCTGCTGCCGGTGGCGGGCGTGGAGACGGCCCGCAAGCTGCTCGACGAGACGCTGCCGTCGAACACGCTGATGCAGCGTTGAGGCCCTGAAGCCCTGAGCCCTAGTCCGAAGCCTTCACCGCATCCACCAGGAAGCGCACGAAGGCCTTGCCCGCGTCGGACAGCGAGCGGCCCGCCATGGTTTCGATGGCGAGGTGCCGCTCGTGCATCTCGCGGTCCTTCAGCGGGATAGCGACCAGCGCCTTGCTCTGCAGCAGCGCGCGGATCGACAGCGGACCGTAGAACGCGATGCTGCCGCCGCCCGCGGCCGCGAAGCTCAGCAGCGCGTTCGCATGGTTGCTCGACATCGCCAGCTGGTAGCGCAGCTCCTGGCGCGAGCAGCTCGCATCGAGCAGGCGGCGGATCGAGCTGTCCTCCTGCGGCAGCCCCAGCGGATAGGCCACCACCTGGCGAAGCGAGAGCTGCCGCTGGCGTGCGAGCGGATGGTCCATCGCCATCACCGCGAGGATGGGGCTCGGATGCCGCAGCTCCACCTCGATGCCCGGCTCCGGCAGCGCACTGAGCGTGATGCCCACGTCGGCCTCGCCGTCGCGCACCAGCCGCGAGATGTCGGAGGGCGCGCAGACCTCCAGGTGGAAGCGGATGCCCGCGTGCTTGAGGCGGAACTGCGCGATCAGCCTCGGTATGAAGTCGAAGGCGAAGCCCTCGGTGCTCGCCACGCGGACGTGGCCGCTGCGCAGTCCGCGCAGCCCGGCGATCTCGTTCGCGACGCGCTCGATGTCCTGCTGCGCCCGCTTGGCGTGCGCCGCGAGCAGTTCGCCCGCGGCGTTGGGCACCATGCCGCGGGCATGGCGTTCGAAGAGCAGGGTGTCGAGCTCCCGCTCCAGCCGCGCGACCTGCCGGCTCACGGCCGAGGGCGCGACGTTGAGCTTGAGTGCGGCTTCCTTCACCGAGCCGGTCTTCACGACCTCGAGAAAGTAGCGCACCGCTGTTTCCTGCAAGGCACGAGGCGCCATGGATCGCTCCTGCACGTGGTCCGGACGGTTGCTGAAGATTGCCGATTCGGCAACGAAGAATTCTAAACATTGCGCTTGTGGCACCGGCATGACGATCCTAGGATGAACTCGTTCGCACCCTCGAACCCCTGTCATCCAGTCGAAATTCCAGGAGTCCCGATGAACCGTCTTCCGCTCGTGGCGCGCATGGCATTGCTGTGCTGCAGCCTTGGATTTGGCGCCGTGCCGCTGACTTCGCTTGCCGCCGAGACGGGCTTTCCCGCGCGGCCGGTCACGCTGGTGATTCCCTTCCCGCCGGGCGGCGCCACCGACGTCAACGGCCGCGTGATCGCGCAGAAGCTCGGCAAGGAACTGGGCCAGCCGGTGGTGATCGAGAACCGCGGCGGCGCCGGCACGGTGGTGGGCGCGAGCTACGTGGCGAAGTCCACGCCCGACGGCTACACGCTGCTGCTGAGCTCGGGCTCCACCTTCACCGTCAACCCCGCGATCCGCAGCAACCTGCCCTACGACCCGGTGAAGAGCTTCGAGCCGATCGGCATCGCCGGTCGCGTGGCGCTGATCCTGCTGGCCAACAGCGAAGTGCCGGTGCAGACCGTCAAGCAGTTCGTCGAGTACGTGAAGGCCGCGCCGGACAAGTACTCGTACGGCTCCTTCGGCACCGGCACCACCGCCCAGTTCGCGGGTGAAACCATGCTGCGCGCCACCGGCCTGAAGATGACGCACGTGCCCTACAAGGGCAGCGCTCCGGCCATGACCGACCTGATGGGCGGGCAGATCCCGTTCACCATCGACACCGTGAGCGCGACAGTTCCGCAGCTCAAGAGCGGCAAGATCAAGGCGATCGCGCTCACCACCGCGAAGCGCTCTGCGCTGCTGCCCGACGTGCCCACCTTCGCCGAGAGCGGCTATCCCGACGTCGACATGGATTCGTGGCTCATGCTCGCGGCCCCCAAGGGAGTGCCCGCCGACGTGAAGGCGAAGCTGGAGAAGGCGCTCGCCGCGACCATCGCCGACCCCGAGACGAAGAGCAAGCTGCTGGCCGCGGGGCTGGAGCCGAGCTACAGCAACGCGGCCACGAGCGTGGAGCTGATCAACCGCGAGCTGCCGATCATGCGAGCCATCGCGGCGAGAGCCAACATCACTGCGGACTGAACAGGTTCTCCCCCAGGCTTCGCGCACTTCGTGTCGCTGCGCCTACCCCCTCGCCGGGGGCGACACCTACGGCCCGGCGGAGCCGGTTCCGTGGTGTCTTGCGAATGTGCAGCGCCATGGCCAGAACAAGAGACATCGATGACCTTTGCCAGAACAACCCACGATTCCGCCGACGAACTCGTCGAGAAATCCGCCGTCGAACTGCGCCGCCTCATCGGCAGCAAGCAGATATCGCCCGTCGAGCTGCTGGAGGCATGCATCGCGCGCATCGAGCGCGTGAACCCGTTCGTCAATGCGGTCACCGCCACCTGCTTCGATAGAGCGCGCGCCGAGGCGAAGGCGGCCGAAGGCGCCGTCATGCGCGGCGATGCGCTGGGCCTGCTGCACGGCCTGCCGATGGGCGTGAAGGACCTGGAGCCCACCGAGGGCCTGCTCACCACCTGGGGCTCGCCCATCTACCGCGACCACGTACCCACGGAAGACATCGAGCTCGTGGCGCGCCTGCGCCGGGCCGGCGCCATCGTCGCAGGCAAGACCAACGTGCCCGAGATGGGCGCGGGCGCCAACTCGCGCAACGACGTGTGGGGCGCCACGGGCAACCCGTTCAACCCGAACCTCAACGCGGGCGGCTCCTCGGGCGGCTCGGCGGCCGCGCTGGCCTGCGACATGCTGCCGGTGTGCACCGGCTCCGACACCGGTGGCTCGCTGCGCATTCCGGCCGCGAAGTGCGGCGTCGTGGGCTTCCGGCCCTCGCCGGGCGTGGTGCCCAGCGTGCGCAAGCCGCTGGGCTGGACGCCGATCTCGGTCGTCGGCCCCATGGGCCGCACCGTGGAAGAGGCCTGCCTGCAGCTGGCGGCATCGGCCGGCATGTGCGCGGGCGACCCGCTGAGCTATCCGCTCGACCCGATGTCCTTTCTCGTGCCGCCTCCGGTCGACCTGGGCCGGCTGCGCGTGGCATGGACCGAGGACTTCGGCATCTGCGCCGTGGACAACGGCATCCGTGCCACCTTCCGCCGCAAGATCGAAGCGATGCGGCACCTCTTCGGCCGCTGCGACAAGGTCGACTTCGACATGGGCGAGGCGCACCGCTGCTTCGACGTGCTGCGCGCCGAGGCCTTCGTGGCCGGCATGCAGGCGGCCTACGAGCGCGACCCCGACAGCCTCGGCCCCAATCCGCGCGCCAACTACGAGATGGGCGCGAGGATGAGCCTGCTCGACAGCGCCTGGGCACAGGCCGAGCAGACGCGGCTGCTGAAGCGCTTCCAGGCCACCTTCGCCGACTACGACCTCGTGCTGTCGCCGACCACGCCGGTCTCGCCCTTCCCGTGGACCCAGCTCTACGCCGCCACCATCAACGGCGAGCCGCAGGCCAACTACTACCGCTGGCTGGCGCTGACCTATGTGGTCACGCTGACCACGCACCCCGCGATCGCGCTGCCCTGCGGCCTCGACCACGCGGGCATGCCCTTCGGGCTGCAAATGGTGGGCGGGTTCAGGGCCGACCACCAGGTGCTGGGCGCGGCGCATGCGATGGAGGCGGCGTTCTCGTCGAACCCCGAGCTGCGGCGGCCGCGTCCCGACCTCGCTGCGCTGCGCGTGGCCGAACCTGCGCTGACTTCGATCGTCAGGATGCCGCCCGTCTTCGGCGATGGCCGTGCTGCCGCATCGGCCGCCGTGTCGGCCGTCTAGGAGTTCGCCACCGCATACGGCGTGAACCTGCTTTCGTTCTCGTTCACGTCCAGCGCCCGTCCGATGAACGGGAACGCCCGTTGCGGGCAGGCGGTGCGTTCGCACACCTTGCAGCCCATGCCGATGGGCGTGGGCGCTTCCTGGTCCGCGAGGTCGAGGCCCTTGGAGTAGACCAGCCTCGGCGCATGGCGGATATCGCAGCCCAGGCCGATGGCGAAGGTCTTGCTCGGTGAGCCGAAGCCGCGCTGCCCGTGCGAGACGGTGCGCGCCACCCACAGGTAGGTGCGCCCGTCAGGCATGCGCGCGAGCTGCCGCAGCACGCGGCCCGGCTGCGCGAAGGCCTCGTACACGTTCCACAGCGGGCAGGTGCCGCCGGTCTTCGAGAAGTGGAAGTGCGTGGCCGACTGCCGCTTCGAGATGTTGCCCGCGCGGTCCACGCGGATGAAGAAGAAGGGCACGCCGGGCGCGCCGGGCCGCTGCATCGAACTCAGGCGATGGCACACCGTCTCGAAGCCCACGCCGAAGCGGCGCGCCAGCAGGTCGATGTCGTAGCGCAGGGCTTCCGCCGTCTTCAGGAACAGGCCGTAGGGCAGCAGCACGGCGCTCGCGAAGTAGTTCGCCAGGCCGATGCGGGCGAGCGCATGCGTGGGTGCGTCGTCGATCAGGCTGGCGCCCTGCAGCAGCGATTCGATGAGCTGCGTCTGCTCCAGCAGCGCGAGCTGCGTCGCGAGCTGGAAGGCCTGCTGGCCCGGCTCCAGGCCCGACGACAGGCGCAGCACGCGGCTGGCCGGGTCGTAGCGGCGCTGGCTGTCGATGGCGTCTTCGTCGGTGGGCACCACGTGCACGCCGTGCTGCCTCGAAAGGCGCTGCTGCAGCCATTCCGACAGCGTGCCGCCGTGGCCGCGCGCCTCGTCGGCGAGCCTTTCCGCCTGCAGGTCGAGCTCCTCGAAATGGTTCTGGTGGGCGAAGAAGAAATCGCGCACCGCCTCGAAGGGCATGGGCCGCGCGTTCGTGAGTTCGCCGCGTCCGTCGCCGAGCTCGGCGGCCATGATCTCCAGCCGCTCCATCGCTTCCTGGTGGCGGCGGTGCAGCGCGAGCAGCGCGCGCGCCACGGCGGGCATCTGCGAAGCCACCTCGCGCAGTTCAGGCAGGGCGATGGCTTCGCCGCCGGGGTTGTCGGCCAGCGCGTCGCGCATGCTCGAGACGAGGCGGGCCTCCTCGTCTTCCGAGAACTGCTGCACGTCGACGCCGAGCGTGCGGCTGATCCTGAGCAGCACGGGCACGGTGAGTGGCCGCTGGTTCTGTTCGAGCTGGTTCAGGTAGCTGGGCGACAGGCCCAGCGCCTGCGCGAGTGCCACCTGCGTCAGGCCGCGCTCGGCGCGCAGCTTGCGCAGGCGAACGCCCATGAAGGTCTTGCTCATCGTGCGGCTCCTCGCTGGCTCAGGTTTTTCGCAATATTTGCAAATCTGGTGTTTCCCATTCGCAATGATTGGCAAATTCAGTCCTTCATTATGGGCAGGCAATTGCGTAAATTGCGAATCCATGACTGACGAGCGCACGGCCTTCGAACTCACGGAAATCGTGTTTCCCGAGCACGCCAACCACTACGGCACCCTGTTCGGCGGCAATGCCCTGCTGCTGATGTCGAAGGCGGCCTTTCTCGCTGCGCGTGCCCATGCCGGCACCGACGTGGTGATGGCCCGCTGCAGCGACGCGCAGTTCCTCGCGCCCGTGCCCGTGGGCAGCGTGCTGAGGCTGCGGGCGTGGATCGGCCGCGCCGGCCGCAGCTCGCTGACGGTGCGCGTCAGCGGCACGGCGCATCAGCTGGGGCGCGAGCCGGTGGCGGTGTTGCAGTCGCTGTTCGAAATGGTCGCGGTCGACCGCAGCGGCCGGCCCGTGCGCATACCCGCCTCGTTTCCGAAGCAGGAAATGAAGGACAAGGAAACCAAGGAGAAGGAAGCAGCATGAACGACATCGCCACCCCCGCCGAAGCCAAGGCCGGCTTCCGGCCGAAGAAGTCCGTGGCCCTGTCCGGCGTGACCGCCGGCAACACCGCGCTGTGCACGGTTGGGCGCACCGGCAACGACCTGCACTACCGCGGCTACGACATCCTCGACATCGCAGAGGTCTGCGAGTTCGAGGAGATTGCGCACCTGCTGGTGCACGGCAAGCTGCCCACGGCCGCGGAGCTGCGCGCCTACAAGGCGAAGCTCAGGTCGATGCGCGGCCTGCCTGCGAGCCTGAAGGAAGCGCTCGAGCAGTTGCCCGCCGGCGCGCACCCGATGGACGTGATGCGCACCGGCGTGTCGTCGCTGGGCTGCATGCTCCCCGAGAAGGAAGACCACAACCTGCCGGGCGCACGCGACATCGCCGACCGGCTGATGGCTTCGCTGGGCTCGATGCTGCTGTACTGGTACCACTGGTCCACGCAGGGCAGGCGCATCGACGTGGAGACCGAAGACGACTCCATCGGCGGCCACTTCCTCCACCTGCTGCACGGCCGCGAGCCTTCCGAAGCCTGGGTGCGCGCGATGCACACGTCGCTCAACCTCTACGCCGAGCACGAGTTCAACGCATCGACCTTCACCGCTCGCGTGGTGGCGGGCACCGGCTCCGACATGTACTCGGCCATCACCGGCGCCATCGGCGCGCTGCGCGGGCCCAAGCACGGCGGCGCCAACGAGGTGGCCTTCGAGATCCAGAAGCGCTACGACTCGCCCGACGAGGCCGAGGCCGACATCCGCCGCCGGGTCGAGGCGAAGGAGGTCGTGATCGGCTTCGGCCACCCGGTCTACACGGTGAGCGACCCGCGCAACGTGGTCATCAAGGGCGTGGCGAGGTCGCTGTCGCAGCAGGCGGGCTCGACCAAGATGTTCGACATCGCCGAGCGGCTCGAAGGCGTGATGTGGGAGGTGAAGAAGATGTTTCCGAACCTCGACTGGTTCAGCGCGGTGAGCTATCACATGATGGGCGTGCCCACGGCCATGTTCACGCCGCTCTTCGTGATCGCGCGCACCGCGGGCTGGGCGGCGCACATCATCGAGCAGCGCATCGACAACAAGATCATCCGGCCCAGCGCCAACTACACGGGGCCCGAGGACCTGGCCTTCGTGCCCATCGAGGCGCGCGCCTGAGGCGCGGGGTTCGCCGGTCCAGGGTTCATGCAGCCTCCGGGTGGTCAGGGCGGGGTCGGCGGACAGGCGCAAACTAGCGCTTGCCGACGCGACGGCACGCCGTTGCGGAACGCATGACAACAACACTGGAGACAAACCGCATGACCTTGAATCGCCGCGCCTTCTCGTCAGCCGCCCTGGCCGGACTGGCACTCCCTCTCGCCCGCACGGTCCGGGCCCAGGATGCCTTTCCGTCCAAGCCGCTGCGCATCGTCTGCCCCTTCGCGCCCGGAGGCGGCTCCGACTTCATCGCCCGCATCGCCGCCAACGTGCTGACCCAGCAGCTCGGCCAGTCGGTGGTGGTGGACAACCGGCCCGGCGCCGGCGGCACCATCGGCACCGAGTACGCGCTGCACACGCCGGCCGACGGCTACACGCTGCTGCTGATCGCCGGCAGCTACACGGTCAATCCCTCGCTCTACAAGCTGCGCTTCGATCCGGTGGGCGACATCAGCCCGGTGATCCAGCTGTCCAAGGGCGCCTACGTGCTGTGCGTCAACCCGTCGAAGGTGCAGGCGAAGAGCCTGCGGGAGCTGCTGGCCTTCGCGCGCCAGAACCCCGGCAAGCTGAGCTTCGCCTCGGCGGGCAACGGCAGCCACCTGCACATCGTGAGCGAGTACATGTTCGGCATGGCGAAGGTGAAGGCCACGCACATCCCGTACCGCGGCACCGGGCCGGCGGTCACCGACCTGGTGGCAGGCAACGTCGACATGCTGATCGCGGGCACCGAGGCGCTGATGCCGCACGTGCAGTCGGGCCGGCTGCGTGCCCTGGCCGTCACCACGGCGCAGCGGCTGCAGGCCTATCCCGACATTCCCTCGATCGCCGAGGCCGGCGGGCTGCCCGACTACGACGTGGTGGCCTGGCACGGCCTGGTGGCGCCCAAGGGCGTGCCGCCCGCCGTCATCGCGAAGCTCAACGGCGCGCTGGCCACCGGGCTGAAGGCGCCCGAACTCGGGGCCAAGCTGGACCCGACCGGCGTGTCGCCGGCCGGCGGCACGCCCGAGCAGTTCGGCGCGCTGATCCGTGCGGAGATCCCGCGCTATGCCAAGGTCGTGAAGGACAACGACATCCGCTCCGAGTGAGCCCGTTCAAGCAAGAGAGAAAGCAGAAAGCCCAGTCGGCGCGGCCCGCCATCGCCGCTGCCGCGCCGACGCCGCAGACAGATCCGCCACGATGAACACACGATTCCGAAAGCCGCTGCCCGGCACCACGCTGGACTACATCGATGCCCGGGCCGCCGTCGATGCGCTTCGCCCCGGGGCCTGGAGCACGCTGCCCTACACCGCGCGGGTGCATGCCGAGAACCTGGTGCGCCGCTGCGACCCGGCCATCCTCGACGAGTGCCTGCTGCAGCTGGCCGAGCGCCGCCGCGACCGCGACTTCCCGTGGTTTCCGGTGCGCGTGGTGTGCCACGACATCCTGGGGCAGACCGCGCTGGTCGATCTTGCGGGCCTGCGCGATGCGATCGCGGCCGAGGGCGGCGACCCCGCGCGCGTGAACCCGGTGGTGCCGGTGCAGCTCATCGTCGACCATTCGCTGGCCGTGGAGTGCGGAGGGTTCGACCCGCAGGCCTTTGAGAAGAACCGGCAGATCGAGGATCGCCGCAACGAGGACCGCTTCCACTTCATCGACTGGACGAAGCGCGCCTTCGCCAACGTCGACGTGATCCCTGCGGGCAACGGCATCATGCATCAGATCAACCTGGAGAAGATGTCTCCGGTGGTCTGGGTGCAGGACGGGCTGGCCTTTCCCGACACCTGCGTGGGCACCGACAGCCACACGCCGCACGTCGACGCGCTGGGCGTGATCGCGGTCGGCGTGGGCGGCCTGGAGGCCGAGAACGTGATGCTGGGCCGCGCCTCGTGGATGCGGCTGCCCGAGATCGTCGGCGTGGAGCTCACCGGCCGCCGCCAGGCCGGCATCACGGCCACCGACATCGTGCTCGCGCTCACCGAGTTCCTGCGCAGGGAGAAGGTGGTCGGCGCCTACCTGGAGTTCTTCGGCGAGGGCGCGCGCAGCCTGACCATCGGCGACCGCGCCACCATCTCCAACATGTGCCCCGAGTACGGCGCCACCGCCGCGCTCTTCCATGTCGACGAGCAGACGCTGGCCTACCTGAGGCTCACCGGCCGCGAGGAAGAGCAGGTCGCGCTGGTCGAGACCTATGCGAAGACCGCCGGCTTCTGGGCCGATGCGCTTGCGACGGCCAGCTACGAGCGCGTGCTGCGCTTCGACCTGTCGGGCGTGGTGCGCAACATGGCCGGCCCCTCGAACCCGCACCGGCGGCTGCCGACCTCGCAGCTGGCCGAGCGCGACATCGCCGTCGGCCTGGCCGAGGCGCGCAGGCAGGAGGCCGAAGGGCTGATGCCCGACGGCGCGGTGATCATCGCGGCCATCACCTCGTGTACCAACACCTCGAATCCGCGCAACGTGATCGCGGCCGGGCTGCTGGCGCGCAACGCCAACCGGCTGGGGCTGCGGCGCAAGCCCTGGGTCAAGTCCTCGCTG
Organism: Variovorax sp. 22077; assembly: GCF_052044195.1. NCBI lineage: Bacteria > Pseudomonadati > Pseudomonadota > Betaproteobacteria > Burkholderiales > Comamonadaceae > Variovorax > Variovorax sp. 22077. The sequence goes on along the minus strand of NZ_JBQEQC010000023.1, from coordinate 87,550 downwards.
GCGCCGGGCTCGAAGACCGTGGAGCTCTACCTGCGCGACGCGGGCCTCCTGGGCGAACTGGAGCAGCTGGGCTTCGGCATCGTCGCCTTCGCCTGCACCACCTGCAACGGCATGTCGGGCGCGCTCGATCCGCGGATCCGGCAGGAGATCGTCGAGCGCGATCTCTACGCCACGGCGGTGCTTTCGGGCAACCGCAACTTCGACGGCCGCATCCATCCCCATGCGAAGCAGGCTTTCCTGGCCTCGCCGCCGCTGGTCGTGGCGTATGCGATCGCGGGCACGATCCGCTTCGACATCGAGCGCGACGTGCTCGGCGTGGCCGGCGACGGCCGCGAGATCCGCCTGGCCGACCTCTGGCCGGCCGACGAGGAGATCGACGCCATCGTCGCGGCCTCCGTGCGGCCCGAGATGTTCCGCAAGGTCTACGAGCCGATGTTCGCGATCCACGCGGACCGCGGCGAGAAGGTGAGCCCGCAGTACGACTGGCGGCCGCAGTCGACCTACATCCGGCGCCCGCCCTACTGGGACCGCGAGGGCGTGGGCGCGCTGGCGGCCAACCCGCGCACGCTGCGCGGCATGCGGCCGCTGGCGCTGCTGCCCGACAACATCACGACCGACCACCTGTCGCCCTCCAACGCGATCCTGCCCGACAGCGCCGCCGGCGAGTACCTCGCGAGGATGGGCCTGCCCGAGGAGGACTTCAACTCCTACGCCACGCACCGCGGCGACCATCTGACGGCCATGCGCGCCACCTTCGCCAATCCGCAGCTCGTCAACGAGATGGCGGTGGTCGACGGCGTGCAGCGCAAGGGCTCGCTTGCGCGCATCGAGCCCGAGGGCAGGGTGGTGCGCATGTGGGAGGCGATCGAGACCTACCTGGAGCGCAGGCAGCCGCTGATCATCGTGGCGGGCGCCGACTACGGCCAGGGCTCCTCGCGCGACTGGGCGGCCAAGGGCGTGCGCCTCGCGGGCGTGGAGGCCATCGCGGCCGAAGGCTTCGAGCGCATCCATCGCACCAACCTGATCGGCATGGGCGTGCTGCCGCTCGAGTTCAAGCCCGGCACCAACCGCCTGACGCTGGGCCTGGACGGCACCGAGACCTACGACGTGATCGGCGCGCGCGAGCCGCGTGCCAATGTGACGCTGGTCATCCACCGCCGCAGCGGCGAACGGCTCGAAGTGCCGATGACCTGCCGCCTCGACACCGCGGAGGAGGTGTCGATCTACGAGGCCGGCGGCGTGCTGCAGCGCTTCGCGCAGGACTTCCTCGCCACGAACGCAGCGGCGGCGCCCGCGGCCGCCTGAACCGACAATCGCACGACCATGGCCTTCGCACCACAGATCAGGATTCCCGCCACCTACATGCGCGGCGGCACCAGCAAGGGCGTGTTCTTCCGCCTGCAGGACCTGCCCGAAGCCGCGCAGTTGCCCGGCAAGGCGCGCGACGCACTGCTGCTGCGCGTCATCGGCAGCCCCGACCCCTACGGCAAGCAGATCGACGGCATGGGCGCAGCCACCTCCAGCACGAGCAAGGCGGTGATCCTCTCGAAGAGCGAGAGGCCCGGCCACGACGTGGACTACCTCTTCGGCCAGGTGTCGATCGACCAGCCCTTCGTAGACTGGAGCGGCAACTGCGGCAACCTCTCGGCGGCGGTCGGCCCGTTCGCGATTTCCAACGGCCTGGTCGATGCGGCCCGCGTGCCGCGCAACGGCGTGGCGGTGGTGCGCATCTGGCAGGCCAACATCGGCAAGACCATCGTCGCGCACGTGCCGATGACCGATGGCGCGGTGCAGGAGACCGGCGACTTCGAGCTCGACGGCGTGACCTTCGCGGCCGCCGAGGTGCAGCTCGAATTCATGGACCCCGCGGCGGAAGAGGAAGGCGCCGGCGGCGCGATGTTCCCGACCGGCAACCTCGTCGACGAGCTCGAGGTGACCGGCGTCGGCAGGCTGCGCGCGACGATGATCAACGCCGGCATCCCGACGATCTTCGTGGAGGCCGAAGCCATCGGCTACAAGGGCACCGAGCTGCAGGACGCCATCAACGGCGACGCCGCCGCGCTCGCACGCTTCGAGGCCATCCGTGCGCACGGCGCGGTGCGCATGGGGCTCATCGCGAACGTCGGCGAAGCGGCGGGGCGGCAGCACACGCCCAAGGTCGCGTTCGTCGCGCGGTCCGCGGGCTACACCGCCTCCAGCGGCAAGCCGGTCGCGGCGGGCGACATCGACCTGCTGGTGCGAGCCCTCTCGATGGGCAAGCTGCATCACGCGATGATGGGCACGGCGGCGGTGGCCATCGGCACGGCGGCTGCCATTCCGGGCACGCTGGTCAACCTCGCGGCCGGCGGCGGCGAGCGCTCGGCGGTGCGCTTCGGCCATCCCTCGGGCACGCTGCGCGTGGGTGCGCAGGCGGCGCGGGTCGATGGCGAATGGCGCGTGACCAAGGCCGTCATGAGCCGCAGCGCCCGCGTGCTGATGGAAGGCTGGGTGCGCGTGCCCGGCGATACGCTCTGACCCTGCTGAATCAACAACACCACACCCCACAACACAACAAGGAAGAACCGATGTCGACTCGCAAGACCCTCCGATCCCTGGCCGAGGCGCGCCGGGGCGTGCTGGTGCCGGGTGCCTTCAATGCGCTCTCGGCGCGCGTGATCGAGGACCTGGGATTCGAGGCCATCTACGTCACCGGCGCAGGCGTCACCAACATGTGGTTCGGCCTGCCCGACCAGGGCTTCATGGGGCTGCACGAGATCGCCGACCACACGGCGCGCATCCGCGACGCGGTGGGCCTGCCGCTGATCGTGGATGCCGACACCGGCTTCGGCAACGCGCTCAACGTGCGCCACACGGTGCGCGTGCTGGAGCGCGCGGGCGCCGACTGCATCCAGTTCGAGGACCAGGTCGCGCCCAAGCGCTGCGGCCACTTCTCGGGCAAGGACGTGATCTCCACCGAGGAGGCCGTGAGCAAGATCAAGGCGGCGGTCGATGCGCGCACCGATCCCGACCTGCTCGTGATGGCCCGCACCGACGCGGCCGCCACGCTGGGCTTCGAGGCCGCCATCGAGCGCGCGCAGCAGTTCAGCGAAGCGGGCGCCGACATCCTCTTCGTGGAGGCCGTGACCACCGCCGACGAGATCCGTGCGCTGCCGCAGCGGCTGAAGAAGCCGCAGCTCATGAACATGGTGATCGGCGGCAGGACGCCCATCTTCGGCGCGGAAGAGCTCGCGCAGCTGGGCTACGGCATCGTGCTTTACGCCAACGCGGCGCTGCAGGGCGCGGTCGCCGGCATGCAGAAGGCGCTGACGGTGCTGCGCGACACGAAGCGCGTGGACGAAGACCCGGCGCTGGTCGTGCCCTTCGCCGAGCGCCAGCGGCTGGTGGGGAAGCCGGAGCTCGACGCCCTGGAGAAGCGCTACGCGAGCTGAGCCCGTTCGGCGACGGCGGCGGCCCTCAACTTTTCGCGCGCGCTGCCGATAGACGTTCTTACCCATGTGCAAGAACGGAGGAACGGGATGCTGAATGCCATCGGCGCCAGCAGCGGTGCGGCAAGGAGCGGGATCGACGTCAACGTCGAGATCGCGAAGATCCAGCGGCAGATCGCCGCGACGCAGAAGCAGATCGGCGAGACGCAGGCCCAGTTGATCGACACGCCCGAGGGCGATGCGCGCGACGCGATCCGGATGCAGCTCGAGGCGCTCGCGGCGAAGCTCGCGATGCTGCAGCAGCAGATGAACGCGCTGCGCAACGCCGGCGTGCAGCAGAGCGCGATGGCCTCTCTGGAGGAAAGCGCTGCGGGCACGTCGCGCCCTGGCCGCACCAGCGGGTCCGGAACGATGGGCAGCGTGGTGGACGTGCAGGCCTGAATGGTCGGCTGCCGGCCGCCTCAGCGGCTGCGCTCCGGCCAGCGGTGCCGCGTGCCGCCCGAACGCCGGTCGGCCTTTTCCGCCACCACGCCGCGCGCGAGCAGTTCCTCGCCGCGCTGTTCCAGGTGCTGCAGGCAGCGCAGGAAGGCGTCGAGGTCGGCGGGCGACACGCCTTCGAGCAGTTCGGTGTTCAGCCCTGCGATGCGCGGAAAGAGCCCGCCGAAGAGCTGCTCGCCCGATGCGCTCAGCCGCACGTGCACCTCGCGCCGGTCTTCCGCGTTCTGCCGGCGCAGCACCAGCTTCTTGTCGACCAGGCTGCGCAGTCCGCGCGAAGTGCGCACGCGGTCCAGGTGAAGGTGCGTGGCCAGCGCGGAGGAGGTCATCTCGCCCTCCTGCGCGAGGGTGGCGATCATTCCCCATTCCCGGCGCGTGATGCCGAAGCCGCCTTCGACCAGCCGCGTCGCCATGCCGTTGCCGGCCCGCACGGCGCGCACCATGCGGTAGAGCACCAGGTCGTCCAGTGAGCGGGGCGCGCGCAGCGCGCCGGCATCGGGGAAAGCTTGTCGCATACGGGCTGAGGGTGACGGCGTGAGGTGACGTGGTTGCGGAAACGTCGGGAGTGTGGCTCGCCCGCCGCGGCAGGCAGTTGGTTGATTAGATCAACTGTTTCCCCATACGTATAAACCAGTAACAAATTTGAACGAGCGGAAACAGTCTTGACGCGCGGATTTTCGCCGCGAAACCGCGCCTGTCCCCGTCCGCTCGCGCCCACCGTCCGCAGGAGACCCGATCCGATGCCCGCATTCCTTTCACGGCGCAAGCTCATCATGGCAGGAGGCCTCGCCCTTGCCGCTTGCGCTCCCCTGGCCCAGGCCCAGGCGCCCGCCGCGCTCGACGGCGGCCCGCTCACCCTCGTGGTCGGCTACGCGCCCGGCGGCAGCACCGACCGCATCGCACGGCTGATCGCCGAGCGGCTCACGCCGAAGCTCGGCGTGCCGGTGAGCGTCGAGAACCGGCCGGGCGAGGGTGGCCGCCTCGCGGCCAAGGAAGTCAAGCGCGCCCCCGCGGGACAGAACGTGCTGATGCTCGGCAACCCGGCCGTGATGGTGGTCGCGCCGCTGGTCATCAAGGACGCCGGCTACGACCCCGACAAGGACTTCGTGCCCGTCTCCCAGGTCAGCAGCTACGACTTCGCGCTGGCCGTGGGCAGCAAGCTCCAGCTCGACCGCGCGATGTTCCTGGTGGGCCGCCTGTGGGCGCACCCCGAGGAAGCCATCTTCGGCGTGCCCGCCACCGGCAGCCTGCCGCACTTCTTCGGCCTGATGGTGGGCGACGCGCTGAGCGTGCAGCCGCAGATCAAGGGCTATGGCGGCTCCGCACCGCTGGCGGCCGACCTCGTCAACGGCAGCCTGCCGATCGCCATCGACACGCTCGATTCGCTCTATCCGCAGCACGTGGCCGGCAAGATCCGCATCCTGGCGACATCGGGCAAGAAGCGCGCGAGCTTCGCGTCCGGCATTCCCACCTTCAGCGAGGCCGGCATGAAGATCGACGCCGACGGCTGGAACACCTTCTTCGCGCCCGCTTCGATGCCGCCCGCCAGGGTGCAGCTGCTGGCCAACTCGATCCGCGACGTGATGAAGGACCCGGGCCTGCAGAAGGTGGCCGACTCGCTCTTCATCACGCCGGTGGTGAGCAATGCGGCGGAAGCGACGCAGATGCTGAAGGCCTACCGCGCGCAGTGGGAGCCGGTGGTGCGCCGCTCCGGCTTTCATCCTTGAACGTGGTACTCCCCCCAGGCTTCGCGCACTTCGTGTCGCTTCGCCAACCCCCCTCGCCGGGGGGCGACGCCTGCGGCCCGGCGGAGCCGGTTCCGCGGCGTCCCGCGAAAAGGCAGTGATCGCTCAGGCCGCGAGGGCCCTCATCTCGGCGATCAGGTCGGCCTTGCCTTCGAAGCCGATGCCGGGCAGCGGCGGCAGGGTGACGTAGCCGTTGTCGACCTTCACGCCGTCGGGGAAGCCGCCGTAGGGCTGGAACAGGTCGGGGTAGCTCTCGTTGCCGCCGAGGCCGAGGCCGGCGGCGATGGCCAGGGACATCTGGTGGCCGCCGTGGGGGATGCAGCGCGAGGGCGACCAGCCGTTCTCCTTCAGCATGTCGAGCGTGCGCAGGTATTCGACGAGGCCGTAGCTCAGCGCGCAGTCGAACTGCAGCCAGTCGCGGTCGGGGCGCATGCCGCCGTGGCGGATGAGGTTGCGCGCGTCCTGCATCGAGAACAGGTTCTCGCCCGTGGCCATCGGACTGGCGTACACCTCGCCGAGCCTGGCCTGCAGCTCGTAGTCGAGCGGGTCGCCCGCTTCCTCGTACCAGAAGAGCGGGTATTGCGAGAGCGCGCGGCCGTAGTCGAGGGCGGTGGGCAGGTCGAAGCGGCCGTTGGCGTCCACCGCGAGCTGCTGGCCGGGACCGAGGATCTTCAGCACCGACTCGATGCGCTCGCAGTCTTCGGCGAGCGTGGCGCCGCCGATCTTCATCTTCACCACCGAGTAGCCGCGCTCCAGGTAGCTGGTCATCTCGCGCTGCAGGCCTTCGAGGCCCTTGCCGGGGTAGTAGTAGCCGCCGGCCGCGTAGACGAACACGCGCGGGTTCGGCTTGCCGTTGCCATAGCGCTCGGCCAGCAGCTGATGGAGCGGCTTGCCGGCGATCTTGGCGGTGGCGTCCCAGACCGCCATGTCGATGGTGCCCACGGCCACCGAGCGCTCGCCGTGGCCGCCGGGCTTCTCGTTGATCATCATGCGGGCCCAGATCTTGTGCGGATCGAGGTTGTCGCCGGTCTCGTCGAGCAGCGAGGCCGGGTCGGCCTCCAGCAGGCGCGGCAGGAAGCGCTCGCGGATCAGCCCGCCCTGACCGTAGCGGCCGTTGGAATTGAAGCCGTAGCCGACGACGGGCCGGCCGTCGCGGATCACGTCGGTGACCACCGCGACGAGGCTCAGCGTCATCTTCGAGAAGTCGATGTAGGCGTTGCGGATGTCCGACTTGATGGGGCGGGTGGATTCGAGGATGTTGACGATTTTCATGGTCGGGTTCCGGGTGGAAGGAAAGGAAGCGAAAGAGGGTCAGAGATGCAGCGAGGAGCCGCCGCAGATCGGGATGTCCTGCCCCGTGATGGCCGCCGCCGGCGGCGACAGAAGAAAGCCGGTGAGCGCGGCGATCTCCTCGGGCTGGATCAGCCGGCCGATGGGCGGCAGGCGCGGCGCGCTGCCCGCGCGGGCCGGGTCCTGCAGCATCGACGTCTGCGTCGCGCCGGGCGACACCACGTTCACGGTCACGCCGCGCGCCGCGACTTCCGCGGCCCAGCTTCGCGCGAGCGCGATCAGCGCGGCCTTGGTCGCGGCGTACTGGCCGCGCCCCGGCAGCCCCTGCGCGACGCGGCTGCCGACGAACACCACGCGGCCGTGCCCGCGCGCCGCCATCGCGGGCACGAGCGCGTCGGCCAGGCGCGTGGCCGCGTCCACGTGCAGGCGCCACATCAGCTCGCCGCCCGCGTGATCGAGTTCGCCCAGCGGACCGACGCGCAGCACGCCGGCCGCGTGCACCAGCGCGCTCGCATCCTGCAGCGTCGAGGCGATGCGCGCGATGGCTGCGGCGTCGCCCAGGTCCACGGCCACGTGGGTGAAGCCGGCATGGGACGACAGCGTGGGCGCGGCCAGGTCCAGCCCGCTCACGCGCCAGCCCGCGTGCAGCAGATGCGAGGCGATGGCGCGGCCGATGCCGCCGCTGCTGCCCGTCACCACCGCATGGGGCGCCGTGGCGAGCTCATTCGACATGGATGTTGCCCTCGGTGATGATCTTCTTCGAGCGCGCCATGTCCTCGGCCTGGAACTTCGCGAAGTCCTCGACGCTGCCCGGCGTCAGCAGCAGGCCCTGCGCGTTCAGCGTCTCGCGCATGTCGGTGCCCAGCGCCTTGTTGACCTCGGCGTTCAGCCGCTGCGTGATGGCCGCCGGCAGCTTCGCCGGGCCCCACAACCCGTACCAGCTATAGAACTCGTAGCCCGGGATGCTCTCGCCCACCGTGGGCACGTTCGGCAGGCTTGTCGCGCGCGTGGCCGAGGTGACGGCGATCACCTTCAGCATGCCGCTCTTGTGGTACTGCAGCGAGCCGAGGATCGGGTCGATGAAGCCGTCGATCTGGCCGCCGATCAGGTCCTGGAAGGCAGGCGCCGTGCCCTTGTACGGCACGATCAGGTAGTCGAGCCCGCCGCCCGCGCGCTTGAGCAGCTCGGTCGACAGGTGCCCGGCCGAGCCGATCGAGCCGACCGCGAAGGTCATCTTGCCGGGATGCGCCTTGGCATAGGCGATGAGCGACTTCACGTCGTTCACCGGCAGGTTCTTGTTGACCGCTACCGACAGCGGTGCCTTCGCCACCAGCGCTACCGGCGTGAAGTCCTTCACCACCTCGTAGGGCACCGACTTCATGGTCATCGGCGCGGTGGTGAAGGTCGACGCGTTGAACAGCAGCGTGTAGCCGTCGGCCGGCGCCTTCGACACCACGTCGGCGCCGATCACGCCGTTGCCGCCGGGGCGGTTCTCCACGATGAAGGTCTGGCCCGTCTGCTCGCCGAGCTTCTGCGCCAGCAGGCGGCCGATGGTGTCGAGCGTGCCGCCGGGCGGGAAGGGAATCACCATGCGCACCGGCCGGGCGGGCCAGTTCTGGGCGAGGCCGGCGGTCGATACTGCGGCCAGCGCGAGCGCGGCCAGTGTGGCGCGCAGGAAGTGCTTGCGTTGCATGTCTCTTGTCTCCTTGTGTTCTCTTGGCCGGGGCGCAGCGGCCCCTGGCGCTTCAGCGCCTCGACAGGCCGGCCTGCTCGACGGCGGCGCGCAGCGCGTCCATCTCGCGCGCGTTCGGCGCCTCGGTGGGCGGGCGCACGGTGGCGTTCTCCAGCACGCCGGCCAGGTACATGCCGCCCTTCATGCGCGCATGGGCCTCGCCGGTGGGCTCGCCGCCGCCGTACACCGCGTCCTTCAGCGGCGTGATGAGGGCCTGCACCGCCATGGCCTTCTTCAGGTCGCCGGCCTTCACCGCATTCCACAGGTCGATGATGAGTTGCGGGATGAAGGTCGCGAAGCCGACCAGCGCGCCGTCCACGCCCTGCACCATCGAGGCGAGCAGGTATTCGTCGTGGCAGGTGAGGATGGCCTTGGACGCATCGGCCTCGCGGATCGCCTGGATGTCGCGGGCGTACTTGTTCATGTCGCGTTGGCCCACCTTGAAGGCCTGCAGGTAGGGCAGCCGCGCCAGGTCGGCCAGCAGCTGCGAGGAGTACGAGGCGCGCGTCCAGGCCGGGTACACGTGGCAGACCAGGTCCAGCTCCGGCGCGGCGCGGTGGATGGCCTCGAAGTACTGCAGCGCGTGGCCGGGCGTGAAGCCGAAGCGCAGCCAGTGGTGGGGCGGCATCACGTCCAGCGCCACCGCGCCGGCGGCCTGCGCGGCGCGGGCATGCTCGGCGGCCTCGGCAAGGCCCTCGCAGACGATCGACGAGATCACCGGCGTGCGCCCGCGCAGTTCGTCGGCCACGATGCGCGTCACCTCGGCGCGCTCCGACGGCGTGAGCGAGAAGACCTCGCCGGTGTGGCCGTTGGTCATGACCGCCACCACGCCGTCATGGCCGGCGAGCCACGAGGCCAGCTTGCGCAGCGCGGGTTCGTCGATGCGGTGGTCGCTGGTGAAGGGGCAGGAAATGGCGGGAATGATCCCGCGATAATTCGCGATGGAAGGCATGCTGTGTCTCCGTGTGGTTCAAGGTGCAGGAATGGGTGCATCTTTTGCCGGCGGGGTGCGGACCGTCCAATACTCGAATCGCATACAACTATTCAACCGACCGACCGAGCAGCGCATGGGCCCCGGCAACAGACCGCTCGACCTCGAATGGCTGGAAGACTTCCTGGCCCTGGCCGAGACCGGCAACTTCTCGCGCGCCGCTCAGGCCCGCTCCATCGCACAGCCCGCTTTCAGCCGCCACATCCGATCGCTGGAGGAATGGGTGGGCGTCGACCTGTTCGACCGCAGCGCGCATCCCACTGCGCTCACCGCCGCGGGCAAGCGCTTCCAGCCGCTGCTGCAGGAAGTGCTCGCGGGCTTGGAGGCCGCACGCATCAAGGCCCGCGCCGCGCACGACCTGGCCGCGGCCAGCCTGAGCTTCGCCGCCACGCACGTGCTCTCGCTGACCTTCTTTCCGCGCTGGCTGGCGAGCGTCGAGTCGCGGCTGAGCATGGGCCCGATCCAGACCATCTCCGACAGCTCCTACGCCTGCGAAGACCTGATGCTGCAGCGCCGCGTGCAGTTCGTGCTGTGCCACGGCCACGCCGATGCACCGGGCCGGCTCGACGAGGCGCAATACCCCGTGCGGCGGCTCAGCGACGACGTGCTGGTGCCGGTGAGCACGCCCGCTGCCGGCGGTGTTCCGCTGCATGCACTGGGCGGGGGCAAGTCGCCCGCCGTGCTGGCCTACAGCGAGGCCTCGGGCCTGGGCCGGATCATGCGCGCCATCCAGGACATCGAGTTCGGCAAGGACTTCGCCGCTTCGCTGTCCGTCGTCTTCACCGCCCACCATGCCGCGCTGCTGCGCACCATGGCCCTCGAAGGCCGCGGCCTCGCATGGCTGCCGATGAGCCTGGTGGCCGACGACCTGCGCAGCGGCGCGCTCACCGATGCCGGCGCGGGCGGCTGGCGCGTGCCGGTGGACATCCGCCTGTATCGCCAGCAGGCGCAGATGGCGCCGGTGGCGGAGGCGCTGTGGGGGCTGGTCGGCGAGGCGGCCGCCGGCTCCTGAAGCGGCGGTGCGGCCCGCGCATCGGCGGGCCTTTTTTCCTCAGACGATCCGCACCGACAGCTCCGGCAGCCGGTCGATGTGGATCTGGATCAGGTCGCCGCGTACCACCGGCCCCACGTTCTCCGGCGTGCCCGAATAGATGATGTCGCCCGGCTTGAGCTCGAAGGCCTGCGACAGCCGGCTGATCTGCTCGGCCACCGACCAGATCATGTGCCTGAGCGTGGCGCTCTGCTTCGTCTGCCCGTTCACCTTGAGCCAGATCGCGCCGTCGCTGAAATGCCCGACCTTCGCCACCGGGTGGATCGGCCCCACGGGCGCCGAATGGTCGAAGCTCTTGCCGATCTCCCAGGGCTTCTTCTGGTCGCCCATCTCGCGCTGCAGGTCGCGGCGCGTCATGTCCAGGCCCAGCGAGTAGCCGTACACGTGGTCGAGCGCGGCGCTCGTCGGGATGTCGCGCCCGCCCTTGCCCAGCGCCACCACCAGTTCGACTTCGTAGTGGTAGTTCTTCGTGAGCGTGGGATAGGGGTGGTCGGCCACCACGCCCGGCGTCACGACCTGGATCGCATCGGCCGGCTTCTGGAAGAAGAAGGGCGGCTCGCGGCTCGGGTCCGATCCCATCTCGCGTGCATGCGCCTCGTAGTTGCGGCCGATGCAGTAGATGCGGCGCACCGGAAAGACCTGGTCGCTGCCGACGATCGGAATGGTCGACGCAGCGACATCGAACGGCGTGGCGGCCGAGCGGCCGGCCCCGGCGGGCAGCGCGCAGCCGGCGACGGCGCCGGTGGCCATGGCGGCGGAACCGGCCAGCAGGCCGCGGCGGGAAGTGATCATGGGCATGTGTCTCCTTGGTCTTGTGGATCGGCGTCTCGGGCCGTGCCTCTCACGGCCGGTCGATTCTGGGAGGCCGCACCGCGTGGCGATGGTGCGCATCTACGCAAAAACAGGACACAACCCACCCGCAGGCGCCGCCGATCGGCTGCGGCGCCTCACCGCGCCGAGAAGGGCGGCAGCCGCCTCTGGATCGTCTGGGCCTTCACGATGGAGGTGTTGGTCTCCGCCCTGGCCGCGATGCGGTCGAGGATGCCGTCGAGCTGCTCGAGCGACTGCAGATGGAGCCGCGCGACGAAGCAGTCTTCTCCCGTGACCTTGTCGCACTCGCAGAACTCGGGCGTGGCAGCGATCAGTTCCTGCACAGCCTTCAGCTGCCCCGGCAGCGGGCGGATGCGCACGATGGCCTGGAACTGGTAGCCCAGCGCCTTCGGGTTCAGCTCGAGCGTGTAGCCGCGGATCACGTCGCGCTCCTCGAGCCGCCGCAGCCGCTCCGACACGCTGGGCGACGAGAGCCCCACGTGATGGGCCAGCTCCTTCAGCGACATGCGGGCATTGCCCGCGAGGGCCAGCACGATGGCTTCGTCGGTTGCGTCGAGCATCTTCCTGTTCTCCGGTTGAGGGGCTCGGATGCCTTCGTTTCGAAGGCCATCGGCGGCTTTCGCCTTCTTCCGAGCATATCCAGGGGACGCGATAAGTGGCACTCTTGTTTCCCCTGAACAGCGGCGACAACGGACCGACATGCAGACACAGCTTCGCGGCGCGCTGGAGATGAGCGCGGCCATGGCGATCTCCGGAACCATCGGATGGTTCGTGGTTCATTTCGACCAGCCGCTGGCCGACCTGCTGTTCTGGCGCTGCGTGTTCGGTGCCGCAACGCTGCTGGTCGTGTGCTTCGCGCTGGGACTGCTGAAGCGGGGCATCGCGCCGCGCAAGTTCGCGCTCGCGGCCTTGGGCGGCGTGGCGCTCGTCGTGAACTGGGTGCTGATCTTCGCGTCGTTCTCGCGCGCGTCGATCTCCATCGCCACGGCGGTCTACAACACGCAGCCCTTCATGCTGGTGGCGCTGGGTGCGCTGCTGCTGTCGGAGCGGCTGACCGCGATGAAGGCGATCTGGCTGTGCATCGCATTCGCCGGCGTGGTGCTGGTGGCGCAGGCCAAGTCCGGCGGAGGGGCCGACGGGTCTTCCTACTTCGTCGGCGTGCTCATGGCGCTGGGCGCTGCCTTCTGCTATGCGTTGGCCGCCTTCGTCGCGAAGAAGCTCGACGGCATCGCGCCCCACCTCATCGCGCTGATCCAGGTGTGCGTGGGCATCGTGATGCTCGCGCCCTTCGCGAACCTCAGGGCGCTGCCCGCCGACGCGGCCACCTGGGGCGTGCACCTGACGATGGGCGTGGTCTACACCGGGCTGGTTTTCGTGCTGCTGTACGGCGCGCTGCAGAAGCTGTCGACACCGGTGGCCGGGGCGTTGTCGTTCATCTATCCGCTGGTGGCGATCGGCGTGGACTACGTCGCCTTCGGCCAGCGGCTGGGCGCGTTGCAGGTGGTGGGCGCGGCCGCCATCCTGATCGCCGCGGCGGGCATGACCTTCGGATGGACCTTGCCGGGCCTGGCGCGACGCTCGCCCGTTGCCGGAAAGAGCTGACGGCGACGGCTCCTCAGGAGGCCGCCGCCACGCCGCTGCGTTTGTAGAACCGGGCCGCCAGCCTCTTCACCAGCAGATAGAACAGCGGCACGAAGAAGATGCCCAGCGCCGTCGCCGCCAGCACGCCGCCGAACACGCCCGTGCCGATGGCCACCTGGCTCGCCGAGCCTGCGCCGGTGGCCAGCGCCAGCGGCACCACGCCTGCCAGGAAGGCCAGCGATGTCATCAGGATCGGCCGCAGCCGCAGGCGCGCGCCTTCCGCCACTGCGTCGAGCAGCGGCATGCCCCGGCGCAGCGCGGCTTCGGCGAACTCGATGATCAGGATCGCGTTCTTCGCCGACAGCCCGATGGTCGCGAGCAGGCCGACCTGGAAGTAGATGTCGTTCGACAGGCCGCGCAGCGACGTGGCGATCACTGCGCCGAGCACGCCCAGCGGAATCACCAGCATCACCGAGAACGGCACCGACCAGCTCTCGTACAGCGCCGCCAGGCAAAGGAACACGACGAGGATCGACAGCGCGAACAGCAGCGGCGCCTGCCCGCCCGAGAGGCGCTCCTGGTACGACAGCCCGCTCCACGCATGGCCGGTGCCGCGCTGCTTCTTCGCGATGGCTTCGACGGCCGCCATCGCCGTGCCCGAGCTCGTGCCGTGCGAGGCCGCGCCCTGGATCTGCACCGCCGGCAGGCCGTTGTAGCGCTCCAGCTGCGGCGCGCCCTGCGACCAGCGCGTGGTGGCGAAGGCCGAGAACGGCGTCATCGCGCCGGTGGAGCCGCGCACGAACCACTCGCGGATGTCGTCGGGGTCGGAGCGGTAGGGCGCGTCGGCCTGCACGTACACGCGCTTGACGCGGCCGCGGTCGATGAAGTCGTTGACGTAGCTGCCGCCCCAGGCAATGCCCAGCGTGGTGTTCACGTCGTCCAGCGACAGGCGCAGCGCCGAGGCCTTGAGCTGGTCGATGTCGATCTGCAGCTGCGGCGTGCCGGCCACGCTGTTGGCGCGCACCGATTGCAGCCGCGCGTCCTTGCCCGCGTCGCGCAGCAGCGACTCGCGCGCCTGCACCAGCTTCTGCGCGCCCATGCCCGAGGTGTCCTGCAGCCAGAACTCGAAGCCGTTCGACTGCCCCAGCCCCTCGATGGGCGGCGGCACCATGCCGTAGACCTCGGCGTCGCGCTGCTGCCTGCCGAGCACGGTGCCGGCGCGCTCCACGATGGCCTGCGCGCGCTGGCCCGCATGCCCGCGCTCGGACCAGTCCTTCAGCGAGACGAAGGCCATGCCCATGTTCTGCCCCGAGCCGCCGTAGCTCCAGCCCGAGATGGTGAAGATGGTGTCGGTCGTGTCCTTCTCCGCTTCGAGGAAGTGCTTCTCGACCAGGCGGTTCACCGCGTCGGTGCGGCTGATCGTGGAGCCCGCCGGCAGCGTGAGCTGCACCATCACGCTGCCCTGGTCCTCCTCGGGCAGGAAGCCGCCGGGCAGGCTCAGGTAGAGCGCGCCCATGCCGGCCGCGATGGCCGCGTACACGGCGGCGAAGCGAAGCGGCTTGCGCAGGATGCGCCCCAGCAGGCCCGCGTAGCGGCCCTGCGCCGCGTCGAAGCGGCGGTTGAAGGCGCCGAGGAATCCACGTGTGCGCGGCGCGTCGCTGGCCCGCAGGAAGCGCGCGCACAGCGCCGGGATGAGCACGATCGCCACCACCACCGACAGCACCATCGACGCGATGATCGTCACAGAGAACTGCCGGTAGATCACGCCCACCGAGCCGCCGAAGAAGGCCATCGGCAGGAACACTGCCGACACCACCACCGCGATGCCCATCAGCGCGCCGGTGATCTCCTGCATCGACTTGACGGTGGCCGCCTTCGGGTCGAGCCCTTCCTCGTGCATCACGCGCTCGACGTTCTCCACCACCACGATCGCGTCGTCCACCAGCAGGCCGATGGCCAGCACCATGCCGAAGAGCGTGAGCACGTTGATCGAGTAGCCGAAGGCCGCGAGCACGCCGAAGGTGCCCAGCAGCACCACCGGAACCGTGATGGCCGGGATGACCGTGGCGCGCCAGTTCTGCAGGAACAGGTACATCACGACCACCACCAGCGCGATCGCCTCCAGCAGCGTCTTGATGACCGACCTGATCGAGATCTTCACGAAGCGCGTGGTGTCCTCCGCGTAGGCCACGCGCAGGCCGGCCGGCAGCGAAGGCTCCATCTCGGCCATGCGCGCCTTCACCGCGCTGGCCGTGGTCAGCGCGTTGGCGCCGGGCGCCAGCATGACCGCGGCGCCCGCGGCGGGGTGGCCGTTCAGGCGCGTGGTCTCGGCGTACGACTCGCTGCCCATCTCCACCCGCGCCACGTCGCCCAGGCGCACCACGGCGCCGTCAGCCTGCGTCTTCAGCACGATGTCGCGGAACTGCCCGGGCGTCTGCAGCCGCGACAGCGCCGTCACCGTGGCGTTGAGCTGCTGCCTCGCGGGCGAGGGCCGCGCGCCGATCTCGCCGACCGACACCTGCGTGTTCTGCGCGGCGATGGCCGCGGTCACGTCCGAGGGCATCAGCTGGTAGCTCGCGAGCCGGTGCGGGTCGAGCCAGATGCGCATCGCATACGAGGCGCCGAAGGCCTGCACCGAGCCCACGCCGTCGACGCGGCTGATGGGGTCGCGCAGGTTGCTGGCCATCCAGTCGGCCACGTCGGTGTCGGTGCGGCGGTCGGTCTCGTCGTAGAGGGCCACGATCAGCAGGAAGTTGTTCTGCGACTTCGCGACCGTCACGCCCTGCTGCTGCACCGCCTGCGGCAGCCGGCTGGTGGCCTGGCTGACCTTGTTCTGCACCTGCACCTGGGCGGTGTCGGGGTTGATCCCCTGGCGGAAGGTGACGCTGATCTCGGCCCAGCCGGCCGAGCTGCTGGTCGACTTGAAATACAGCAGCCCGTCGATGCCCTTGAGCTGCTGTTCGAGCACCTGCGTGACGCTGCTCTCCACCGCCTGCGCCGAGGCGCCCGGGTAGTTGGCCGAGACGACGACGGTGGGCGGCGCGATGTCCGGGTACTGCGACACCGGCAGCGTGCGGATGGCCACCCCGCCGGCCAGCATGACGAGGATGGCGATGACCCATGCGAACACGGGCCGCTGGATGAAGAAATTGGCGATCACTTGCGCTGTCTCAATCTGCCGATGAAGGCGACGCCGCGGCCGCTATCGGCACCGGCTTCACCTTGTCGCCAGGGTGGGCGCGCTGCAGGCCGTCGACCACGAGCCGGTCGCCTTCCTGCAGGCCGCCGGTCACGATCCACTGGTCGCCCGCCGCGCTGCGCACTTCGAGCGTGCGCAGCTCGACCTTGTCGTCCCTGCCCACCACGAGCGCGGTCGGCTCGCCCTTCTCGTTGCGCGCCACGCCGCGCTGCGGCGCGAGCACGGCCTGCCGTTCAACCCCGGACTCGACCTGCGCACGCACGTACATGCCGGGCAGCAGCAGTCCCTGCGGGTTCGGAAACTCCGCGCGCAGCGTGACCGAGCCGGTGGCGGCATCGACCGCCACTTCGGCGAACTTCAGCGTGCCGGGGTGCGGGTAGGGCAGGCCGTCTTCCATGCGAAGGCTCACGCGCGTGCTCGCGGGCGCCATGTCGCCCGAGATGAAGCGGCGCTTGAGCCGCGTGAGCTCGAGGCTGGACTGCACCACGTCGACGTAGATCGGGTCGATGCGCTGGATGGTTGCCAGCGCCGTGGCCTGGCCCGGCGCCACCAGCGCGCCCTCGGTCACGCTGGAGCGGCCGATGCGGCCCGAGATGGGCGCCTCGATGCGGGTGAATTCGAGGTTGATGCGCGCGGCCTTCAGCGCCGCCTTGGCAGCCTTCACGCCGGCCTCGGCCTGCACGAGCGCGGCCTGGGCTTCCTCGTGCTCCTGCCGGCTCACCGCGTTGGCCTTCACCAGTTCGCCGAAGCGCTCGGCCTTGCCGCGCAGGCTCGCGATGCTCGCCTGGGCCGTGGCCAGCGCGGCCTGCGCCTGCTCGTGCGCCGCCTCGAAGGGGCCGGGCTCGATCTCGTACAGCACCTGGCCCGCGCGGACCATGCTGCCTTCCTCGAACAGCCGCTTGCGCACGATGCCGTTGACCTGCGGGCGCACCTCCGACACGCGGAATGCGGCCGTTCGGCCCGAGAGTTCCGTGTGCACCGGCACGTCGCTCGCGTGCATCGCCATCACGCCGACTTCGGGCGGCGCGGTGCCGGCCTCCGGGGCCTGTCTGGCGCCGCATGCGGCGAGCACGAGCAGGGAAATAGGAAGAAGCAGGAGCTTGGAAGTCATGGTCGTCCGGAAACGCGATGCGGCGCGAGCCGGGGTCGCCCGGGTCGCGCGCCTGTATTGTTTTGCACTGTTGTGGTGCATTCTGCCTGCCGTGCTGCGTCGCAACATGAAGAAATCCTGAGGCTTCCGAGGGAGAAGCCGACGACAAAAAGGCCCATGCGGGCGAGAGCCCGCCGCCACGTCGATCCGTGGCGGCGGGCCCTGCCGCATGGGCCGGGCGGGCTTGCTGGCCTGGGGAGCTAGCTGGCGCTTTGCTGTCGCCGTCCCAGCGCGAACACCGAGTTCGGCGCATCGACGACGAAGGGCTTGCGCGTGACGGGCTGCCCGCTGGGCGAACGCCGCACTTCGCTGCGCACCGCGGCCTGCACGCCCTTGGCCTTCTGCTCGTCGACCAGGCTCTGCAGCGAGATCGAGCGGAGGAACTCGACCGCCCGCAGGTTCACGGTGGCCCAGAGCTCGTCGATCTCGCAGCGGCCGGCTTCGTCCGGCGCGTCGGCATCGCGCCGGCGGGTGGTCTCGGCATCATGTTCCTCGATCGAGAGGACGATGTCGGCCACGGAAATCTCGGCCGCCTTGCGGCTGAGCGAATACCCGCCGCCGGGGCCGCGGGTCGATTCGACCAGGCTGGCGCGGCGCAGCTTGCCGAACAGCAGTTCGAGGTACGAAAGCGACACGCGCTGGCGCAGGCTGATCGAGGCCAGCGTGACGGGGCCCGATCGCCCATGAAGGGCGATGTCGATCATCGCGGTGACCGCGAAGCGGCCTTTGGTGGTGAGACGCATGGGATGTTCCTTCCGTTTCTTCCTTCGTGGGGAATCACTCGTCCCGGCCGCCGGCGATGCCCAGCAGGGCCAGCAGCGACTGGAAGACGTTGTAGATGCTGAGATACACACCCAGCGTGGCGGAGATGTAGTTGGTCTCCAGGCCGTCCTTCACGCGCTTGAGGTCGTGCAGGATGAAGGCCGAGAAGATGCCGATGGCCAGCACCGACAGCGTCATCATCAGCGCGCTCGACTTGATGAAGAAGTTGGCGATGCCCGCCACCAGCAGCAGGATGGCGCCGATGAAGAGCCACTTGCCCATGGCGGACAGGTCGCGCTTGATCACCGACGACAGCGTGGCCATGCCGAAGAAGATCGCGCCGGTGCCGGCGAAGGCCGTCATCACCAGGCTGGCGCCGTTGGCCAGGCCGAGCACGGTGCCCACCAGGCGCGACAGCATCAGGCCCATGAAGAAGGTGAAGGCCAGCAGCACCGGCACGCCGGCGGCCGATTCCTTCGTCTTCTCGATGGCGTACATGAAGCCGAAGGCGCCGCCGAGGAAGACCATCAGGCCGATGCCCGGCGACATAGCGCGCGAGAAACCGGTGGAGACGCCGATCCAGGCGCCGAGCACGGTGGGCAGCATCGACAGCGCGAGCAGCCAGTAGGTGTTGCGCAGGACGCGGTTGCGCTCCTGCGGCGAAGCGATCGGCAGCTCGATGCTGTCGTGATAGGCGGTAGGGCTGTTGTTCATTTCCTGTTGTTCCTTGAAGCTGGACCGGCGCCGGGGGCGCGCAATGGATGGCGCGCGGAAAGGGCACAGGGCCGTGAATGTGAGAGAGCGAGTGGCAGCGGTGCGATGCGGGCGCCGCCAATGGCGGCCGTGCCGGATCGCAAGGGGGCGGGAGCCATCGCGGCTCCCGGTCGCGAAGGCCCTGGAGGGCCTAGGCGACGAAGGCAGCGGCGCGGGGTGGCCGCTTGGGTCGCGCCAGGAACGGCGAGACGATGGTGGTCAGGCCGAGTTTCGGCGGCTGTTCAGTGAAGCGCAGCAGCGCGGGTGCGCCGTTGCGGGCATCGACCAGCTCGGCGTGTTCGGAGCCGGCTTCGTCGAGGGACAGGGTGTCGTCGGAGGAATTGTCGACATCGCCTGCGGCCGCGGCCTTCTGGGCTTCGGCGGGCGCTGGAATGTCGGAGGAGGCGGAGCGGTCGGACGTGTCCGGGAAGGCGACGCTGACGATCAGCGTCTGCGTGGCCTGGGCGGTCTGCGGTTCGCTGTGCGAATGGCCGGCACCGAGCATGTTGTGCGCAAGCACGGCGAAGCCGTAGCAGGACAACATGATGGCAAGAACGGTAGCGGCAAACCAGCGGGACATGTAGGGGTATTTTACCTGCCGCGCGGGAGGGTGCCCGCAGCGGCGCTTTCAACCGACCTGATCGCACGGATGTTCACTCGCCCCTCAGGCCGGCGCGGTCGTGTTTTCGCTGCCTTCGGGCTGCAGCCATTCGCTCGCATGGGCGCGCAGGGCGTCTATCTGCAGCCAGATCAGACCGAGTTCGGTATGGAAAGTTCGCGCATGCGGATCGCCGCGTTCGCCGCTGTCGGCCGCCGCCTGCGCCAGCGCTGCGCGCGCGGCGGCTTCCGATTCGATGCGGCCTGTTACATCCACCACGCCCTTTTCCAGCCCGGCCGCCAGCGCCTCCAGCGCCGCGATCGCCCCCTCGGCCGATGCATGCAGCACCGCCATCTGGGCCGAATCGGGCACTGCGGCACGGTGTGCGCCGAGCGCCGACAGATAGCTCAGCAGCGTGTGCGAGCGGATGAGGAAGCGCAGCGCCACCCCCGCGCGCGGCCGCACGTAGCCCGGCTCGCGGAACATGTCCGACACCGCGGTGGACAGCGCCGCGTCCGCGTTGTGGTCGTTGCGCCGCGCCAGCCGGTAGTCGAGGTGGTCGCGCGCGCCGGTGCGGTACTGGCCGACGATCTGCCGCAGGTAGCCCGCATGTCCGCGCATGGCGGCAGCCGCCAGCTCGTTGATGCGGCGGGCCTGCCAGTGAGGCAGCACCAGCAGCACCGCCAGCCCGGCGATCGCGCTGCCGATGGCAGTGTCGACCAGCCGCGGCACCAGCAGCACGCCGCTGTCGCCGACCTGGTTGAAGCACATCAGCACCAGCAGCGTCATGGATGCGGTGGCCAGGAGGTAGCGCGTGGCGCGGGTCGCGAAGAACAGCACCCCGGCGATCACCGCGAGCACCGACTGCACCAGCGGCTGCGGAAAGAGCTGCAGCAGCGCCCAGCCCGCCACCACGCCCAGGGCGGTGCCGGCAATGCGCTGCCCCATGCGCGCGATGGTGTCGCCATACGTCTGCTGGCAGACGAAGAGCGTGGTCAGCAGGATCCAGTAGCCCTGCGCCGGATGGATGAGCTGCATCACCCCGTAGCCCGCCACCAGCGCGATCGACAGCCGCAGCGCATGCCGAAAGAGCGGCGATCGCACCGTGAGCTGGCGCCGCACGCGCTCGACGGCGTCGCGCCAGGAGCGCGGCGAGCGGTCGAACAGGCCCATCTCGGTACGGCCCGCGCGCGCCGAGGGCTGGCTGGCCCCCGCGAGCTGTCCGTCGAGCAGCGCCAGATTGCGCGCCAGCGCCTCCACCGAGGCCAGCAGCGCCAGCCGTGCGGGCGTGCCGTCCCGCGCGCGCTCGTGCTCGATGGCGCTGCGCAGGTCGGCCAGCGCCTGCACGGTCTCCGTTCCCACCTCGAAGGGCTCGCGCCGCGCGATCGAATCGGCCAGACGCTGGCAGGCCAGCCCCTGCAGGCCCAGCACGCGCTGGCAGCGGTAGAGCAGGTCGCTGTGGAAGAAGGCGTCGGCCAGCGCGTTGTAGTCGTCGTGCGAGGAACTGGCGCGCTCGTGCACGTCCTGCGCGATCAGGTACAGCCCCCGGTAGCGGGAGATGCGGCCCGTCGGCGCCCGCGCGCCGATGCGGCGGAAGATGCTCTCCTTGGCCGCGTTGAGCTCGGTCACCACCTCGGCGTTGAGCTGTGCGAGCGCGAGCCGCTTGCGCTCGATGTCGATGCCGCGCAGCGGCTCGAACAGCGACGCCTTGTAGCGCACATAGTTGCCCAGCACGGTGAATAGCGTCACCAGCCGCGCCTGCACCGGCTGTGCCGGAAAGGCCGCGCACCACAGCACCGAGAACACGCCGTACCAGGCCGCGCCGGCCACCAGCAGCAGGGGCTCGCGTCCGCGATGCACGACGCCGTGCTCGCCCATGTTCTCGATGCCCAGCGTGGCGTACATCGCGAGGATCAGCGTCGCATACGCGATCGCCTTGTAGCGCGCCTCCACCGCGCCGAGCATGGTGAGCCAGAAGGCGGCCAGCGCGAACCCGGCGATGAACAGCAGCGGCATGCCGAAGGCCGCCTCCACCGCGAAGGCGATGGCTGCGAAGCAGACGAGCGTGACCAGCTGCGCTCGCAGCCGGCCGCGCCAGCTGTCGTCGGTCTCGGCCAGCGCGCTGGCGATGGCGCCGAGGAAGAGGGGAATCACCGCATCGGTGTGGCCGGTCCAGGCGCAGCCCGCCATGAGACTGCCGAGGGTGAGAAGAATGCGCACGGGCTGCGCGCGCGATGCGAAGGACCGCAGCCGCTGGCGCAGCGCGTCGGGAGACAGGGGAAGCATGATGTGCCGATCTTGCACGATGCATGCCACGGCCGTGCGGCGCGATGAGGCGCTGCGCGGCGGTCAGCGCCGGCTGTGCAGGAAGCCTTGGCGCGGCGCGATCCAGCGAACCTGCTCTTCGCCGGCCGCGGGCGCATCGGAAGCGCCCGTGAACAGGGTCCCTTCCTCGACCAGGAGGAACCGGCGCGATTGCGCATCGCCATCACCCGGCAGCGCGCGCAGCGTGGCGTCGCCGATGCGGATCTGTTCTCCAGGCGCCGGTGCCGCGGCGGAAGCATCGGGCCAGAGTTCGCGCAGGGCGTCTTCCGAAGGCGCCTGCGTCGACAGAAGCCATCGCACATGCCCCGGCGCCGCAGCGGCAAGCGCCTCGGCATGCGCGCGGCTTGCGGGCGATGCGTAGATCAGGGCGCAATCGCCGCCCGCTGTTCCCACGAAATAGCCGTGCACCAGCGTGCCCGATCCGTCGCCAGCTTCCCCGGTCACCCGGAGCACCCGCGCCGAAAGCCGCATCGCCAGCCCGGCCTCGTGCGCATAGCGCCCGCCGCCTTCGCCGTCCGGATCGACGAAGCCGACTTCCTCGTAAGAAGGCTCCTCCATGTTCACCGGCCGCCTTCCCTTCGGACCGTCCGCCAGCCGGGGCATCACGCGGGGAATGTGCTTGAGGCCGCGCGCATGCGCCATGAGCTCCTGCACGCTTTGGAATCGCGCGAGCTCCAGCAGGATGCGGCGCGTCACGTTCATCAGCTTGAGCCCGCGTGCCGGGTCGACCGCATCGGCGGGGCGCAGCCACATGTGCTCGACCGTCTCGCGCCCGTCGGGCCGAACGCTCTGCGCCTCGGGCATGGTGGCGAGGAAGAAGCGCGTGTCGAAGCGGCGCGGCATGCCCGGCGGCGTGAGCCAGTGCGAGAAGTACGCGAGCCGGTCGGCCGCGAGCTTCCAGCCGTGCTGCGCGCACAGCGAGAGCAGCGCGTCGGTGCCTTGTTCCGCCGCATGGCGCATTCCGGCGAGCTGGCCTGGAGGCAGGCCGTCGAGCGTCACTGGCCGCCCGGCGGAATCGGTCGCGAACAGCAGCCCGGCTTCCTCGAA
This sequence comes from Variovorax sp. 22077, assembly GCF_052044195.1. Taxonomy (NCBI): domain Bacteria; kingdom Pseudomonadati; phylum Pseudomonadota; class Betaproteobacteria; order Burkholderiales; family Comamonadaceae; genus Variovorax; species Variovorax sp. 22077. The sequence continues at coordinate 64,575 of NZ_JBQEQC010000023.1, read as the reverse complement.
GCATTCGCGGATCGCCGCCGCGTAGTAGTCGAGGCCGCCATCGGGCACTTCGAGCCGCTCGCTCGCGGCACGGTCGTCGAGGCCGCTGCAGCAGCCGTGCAGGCCGCGGTCGTGCGCGTCGATCACGCCGCCCGGGAACACGCTCGCGCCGCTGTTCTGGTCGTTGGCCTTCTCGGCCCGCCGCAGCATCAGCACCTCGAGGCCGGCGTTCGCGTCGCGCAGCACGATGAGGGTCGCGGCCATGCGCACGGGGCGCGGCGAGGCGGGAGAAGAAGAAACTTCCGTGGGGCTGGCGGTCATGCCCGCATTGTCGCGCCGGCCGCTGCTGCGAAGGTGACAGCACGTGGGCTGCGCTGTCACCCGGAAGACCGTGCGAAACACGGCGTGCGACGTACCTTCAAGCCACACCTACACATCGACTCTTGCCGAAGGACGCACCATGCATTTCGAATTCACGCCCCGGGTGATCGCGCTGCGCGAGGAACTGCTCAGGTTCATGGACGAGCACGTCTACCCCAACGAGAAGCGCCATGAGGAGGAGCTGGCCGCCAATGCCCGCGCGGGCCGGCCGTATGCCGAGCTACCGATGATGGCCGGCCTCAAGGCCAAGGCGCGCGAGCGCGGGCTGTGGAACCTCTTCCTGCCCGAGTCGGAGCACGGCCCTGGCCTCAGCAACGTCGAGTACGCGCCGCTGTGCGAGATCATGGGCCGGCGCTACTGGTGCTCGGAGATCTTCAACTGCTCCGCGCCCGACACCGGCAACATGGAAGTGCTGGCGCGCTACGGCACCAAGGCGCAGCAGGAGCGCTGGCTCAAGCCGCTGCTGGCCGGCGAGATCCGCTCCTCCTTCGCGATGACCGAGCCCGAGGTGGCCTCCAGCGACGCCACCAACATCCGCTGCAGCATCCGCCGCGAGGGCGACGAGTACGTCATCAACGGCCGCAAGTGGTACATCACCGGCGCGATGAACGAGCGCTGCGAGATCTTCGTGCTCATGGGCAAGACCGACCCCGACAACGCCGATCGCCACAGGCAGCAGTCGATGATCCTGGTGCCGAAGAACACGCCCGGCGTGACCATCGTGCGCGACATGGCGCTGCTGGGCGTGTACGACCCGCCCTTCGGCCACCCGGAGATCGTGTTCGAGAACGTGCGCGTGCCGGTGGAGAACATCCTGCTGGGCGAAGGCCGCGGCTTCGAGATCGCACAGGGCCGCCTCGGGCCCGGCCGCATCCACCACTGCATGCGCGCCATCGGCATGGCCGAGGCCGCGCTGGAGATGATGTGCCGGCGCCTGGTGTCGCGCACCGCCTTCCACAAGCCGCTGTCGGAGCAGGGCGTGTGGCGCGAGCGCATCGCCGAGTCGCGCATGCTCATCGAGCAGTCGCGCTGGATGGTGCTCAACGCCGCCTACCGCATGGACACCGTGGGCAACAAGGTCGCCGCGAAGGAGATCGCGATGATCAAGGTGCTCACGCCCAACAACTGCGTGAAGGTGATCGACTGGGCCATGCAGGCCTACGGCGCCATGGGCCTGAGCCAGGACACGCTGCTCACGAACTTCTACGCCTACGAGCGGCACCTGCGCGTGGCGGACGGTCCCGACGAGGTGCATCGCAACGCCATCGCGAAGCAGGAGCTGGCGGCGTACCAGTAGAAGAAAAGAGCTGGGCGGCGCGCCGCGGAGGTCAGTCGCGTACTTCCAGCGTCAACGACACCTCGGCCGCGCCGCCGCGCGGCAGCGACGTGACGCCGACGGTCGTGCGGGCCGGCAGCGGTGCCTCGGGAAAGACCTGCCGCAGCAGGTCCGATGCGGCGTCCATCACCTTCGCGTGTTCCGCGAAATCCCCGCCGGTCTGGAGGTATCCGTTCAGCGCGACGACGCGGGCGACGCGCGAGAGGCTGCCCAGCTCTTCCCGTGCGGCGCGCAGCAGAGCGGCCACTGCAGCCACCGCCGCGCGCTGGCCGCGCTCCACGTCGTCCGGCCCCCGCAGCGGCCCGGCGATGACTTCGCCGTTCTCGCGCCCGACGACGCCGCTGGAGTGCCACAGCCCGCCCGCCTTCGAGAAGGTGGCGTAGGTTCCGGAAGGGCTGGCTCGCGCCGCTTCCGGCGGGCAGTGCACGTCAAGGCGCAGATCCTCCGGCGGTTCCTCGCAGCACTCGCCGCCGACCCGGCAGCCTTCCTGCGCCTTCGCTTCCGACGGCAGGCCGACATGGATGGCGGAAGGCGAGCCCATGGCTTCGCCCTGCCGCACCGTCACCGTGAGCGCATCCGTGCCCACCAGGCCCAGGTGGCGCAGGCCCCATGCGAGTGCCGCTGCGGCGATGCCCGTGGCCGCATCTTCGGGATAGCCGGAGGACTTGGGGAACTGCCGCGCACTGACCGTGCAGACCTCGCCTTCCCCATCCGAAAGCGCGTACGGATACAGCCCGGTCGAGCCCAGCCGCTCGCACAGCGACTCGACGCGGGCGAAATCCACGCGCAAGCCGTGGAGCTGCGTCGTATCGGCCAGCCGCACCAGCGTCTTCACGCGGCTGGTCGCGGCGTTGAGCACGGGCCCGACGACGCTTGCCGCATCGATGCCCAGGCAGCGTGCGATCTCCTCGACCAGCGCCTGCTGCCTCACTTCCTCCACCACCGCGCGAGGCTGGCTGATCTGTACCGTGCCGTCGACGCGGCGGCCGGTCACGGTGCCGCTCAGCGTCTCGATGGCGATGGGCGAGCCGTCCCATTCGCCGCGCCGGTGCAGCAGCCAGAGCGCGCCGACGGTGGCGTGGCCGCACATCTCCATTTCGTGGTTGGGCACGAAGTAGCGCATGCGCAGGGCGTGCGCGGGCGTTGCGGGCTTCAGCACGAAGACCGATTCATGGCCGCTGCGCCGCGTGTATTCCTGCATCTGCGCGGTGGAGAGCGCGTCGGCATCAAGCCAGACCGGTGCGGGGTTGCCGCCGATCCTCGGGTCGGACCCCACGAAGACGCGGATGTTGTGGGCGTGCGGAGGGTGGGGTGTCGTCATCGTCATTCGGCCTTCGCATTCACCGAGCGCGCGATGCCGCCCCAGAGCTGGATGTCGCTGCGGATCCGTGCCTGGAACGCATCGGGCGTCACGGTCCACGGCGTCACGCCCTTGGACTGCATGTCGGCGCGCAGGCCTGCATCGCGCATGGCGGTGTCGAGCGCGGCGCGCAGGCGCTGCACCACCGGCTGCGGCGTCGCTGCGGGTGCCATCAGGCCGTACCAGAGCTGAGGCCTGAAACCCTTGATGCCGGCCTGCTCGAAGGTCGGCAGGCCCTCGAAGCCGGCCGAGGGCTCGCTGATCGCCAGCGCCCGCATGCGGCCGCCACGCACCTGCGCGAGCAGGGCAGGCGGGTTGTCGAACAGCGCCTGGATCTGGCCCGCCATCAGGTCGGCCTGCGCGGGCGCCGCGCCGCGGTAGGGCACATGGGTCATCTCGATGCCGGTGCGCTGCTTGAAGAGCTCGCCCGCCAGGTGGCTCAGGCTGCCGTTGCCGATGCTGCCGTAGTTGAGCGCCTGCGGATGGGCCTTGGCGTGGTCGACGAAGCCCTTCACGTCGCGCGCTGCGAGCGAGGGGGTCACCACCAGCACGAAGGGCGTGGTGCCGATGGTGCCGATGGGCACGAGGTCCTTGACCGGGTCGTAGGGCAGCTTGGGGTAGACGGCGTCGGCGGAGGCGATGGTCGAGGTGGTGGCGGCCACCAGCGTGTAGCCGTCGGGGTTCGCCTTCGCGCCGAAGCCGGTGCCCACGGTGCCGCCGGCGCCGGAGCGGTTGTCGATGATCACCGACACGCCGAGCGCGGCCTGCAGCCGCTGCTGCACCGAGCGGAAGATGACGTCGGTGCCGCCGCCGGCGGGGAAGGGTACGATGATCGTCACCGGCTTGGCCGGGTAGGCCGTTTCCGGAGCCGACCATGAGGCGGCAGGGCCGTACAGGAGGCCGGCGGCTGCCAGCCCGAGGAGCGCGCGGCGGCGCAGTGCTTGGGGTTTCATGTTTCTTGCTAGCGGGAGTGGTGTTTCCCGATTCTGTTGAGCGTGCGCGGACGCGCGCGGCCGATTGCGACATGCACGAGTTCAAATGCGACAAGGAGTGGCCATGCACCTGAACACCCCGACCCCGGCACTGGCCCCGATGCCGCGCCAGTCGCTGTTCGTCGAGCGCCTGTCGCACCACGCCACCATGGTCGCGAACGCCCGCGAGCGCTACGCCACCGACACGCACGTGCACGACTGCGACATGCTGTTCGTGCCGCTGGCGGGACGCTTCAGCGTCGGCGATGCGCAGGGCGGCGCGCAGACCCTGGGCCCCGGCCATTTCCTCTGGTTTGCGGCCGGCAGCGCGCATTCGACCACCACGCTCACGGCAGGGCAGACGCACATCGCGGTCTATGTGGACCCCGCGCTGTGGGCCACCGCGCTGCAGGCGCAGGGCGTTTCCGCTCCATCGCAGGGCATGCGCGCCGGCAGCACGGCGCTGCGTGCGCTGTCGCAGCGCATGTTCGAGTCGGCCAAGGCCGGCACCGCGGAGAACTATGCGCTGTGCGGCGCGCTCGTCATGGAAGCTGCAAGGCTCAGCGGCCAGCCGCTGTCGGACGGCGATCCCGCATCGGCCCTGCTGGTGGCAGAACTGCTGGCGGAAACCATCGAAGCCGATCTTTCCCGGCCGCTGACGCTGGAGGCCTTCGCCGAGCAGCACCGTGTTTCGCGCCGGCAGGTGGAGCGCGTCTTCCGCGCGAAATACGGCGTGTCGCCGCTGGCCTACCTGCAGCGCCGGCGCCTGGAGCGCGCGGAGTTCCTGCTGAGGAGCACGCGCGACTCGGTGCTGTCCATCGCGCTGCAGGTGGGCTGGGAATCGGGCTCGTACCTGTCCCGGATGCTGGAGAAGACCTGGGCGAAGACCGCGACGCAGATCCGCGCCTCGGGGCCCCTCCAGGGCATGGACTGACCCAGGCCGACATCCATGCCATCCACGGATCGCCACGGCGGGCGCGTCCGAGCATGGCGGCCCAACATGGACAAACGGTAATGAAGCAGCCGCGCCTTCTCTGATCCAATGCCGGCTAGGATGGCCCCGGCGGCACCCGCGTGAACGTGACGGCGGGGCGCCGGCCGACTCCATCGCCATGAGCATCAGAACGCAGCTTCCTCGGAAACCCTCTCTTTCATCTGCCGCTCCGTACCGGGGCGCCGCACCGGCGTGCTAGGCAGCACCGCCATGTGGCGCTGCCTCATCGTCGAGGACGACGCCGACAACGCGCGCTACATCGCCGAAGGATTCCGCTCGCTCGGCCACGTGGCGGTGATCAGCCGTGACGGCACCGACGCGCTCGCACGCGCCACCGGCGAGCAGTGGGACATCGTCATCCTCGACCGCATGCTGCCCAACGAGGTCGACGGCCTGTCGATCCTCTCGACCATGCGCGCGCTCGGCAGGAAGACGCCGGTGCTGGTGCTCAGCGCGCTGAACGCGCTCGACGAGCGCGTGCGCGGCCTCAAGGCCGGCGGCGACGACTACCTGGCCAAGCCTTTCGCCTTTTCGGAACTCGCGGCGCGCGCCGAAGCGCTGGTGCGCCGCTCGCGCACCGGGCCCGAGATCCGCATGCTGCAGGTGGCCGACCTCACGCTCGATCTCGCGCGCCGGCATGTGGAGCGCGGGGGCCGCGCCATCGCGCTGCAGCCGCGCGAGTTCCGCCTCCTGGCCTATCTCATGATGCATCCGGGCCAGGTGGTCACGCGCACCATGCTGCTGGAGGCGGTGTGGGACTACCAGTTCGACCCGCAGACCAACGTGATCGACGTGCAGGTCAGCCGGCTGCGCGGCAAGCTCGACGCGGGCGGCGCACCCACGCTGATCCACACCGTGCGCGGCGTGGGCTACACGCTGTCGGCGCCGCAATGACGGCGGCCCTGCGCCGGCTGTGGCGCTCGGTCGGCTTCCGGCTCGCCTTCTACTACGGGCTGCTGGTGGCGATCACCATGCTGGCGGCGCTGGCCATCGTCTACATGCAGACGGTTGGCGTGCTGCAGCAGCGCATGGTGCGGCAGGTGACCGCGAGCATGCAGCAGCTGATGGTGCGCTACGACGCGCGCGGCGCCGACGGCGTGGCCGGCGAGATCTCGAACGCGCTCTCCGACGGACGCAACTCCGACAACGAGATCTACCTGCTGACCGACCGCGAAGGCAACAAGCTCGCGGGCAACCTCGACCAGATGCCCTCGCAGGCCCCCGATGCCGGCGACGGCGTGCACCGCCGCGTGGTGCGCTCGGGGCAGACCGTCATCGCCTACCTGGTGATGCGCACGCTGCCCGACGGCGGCATGCTGGTGGTGGGGCACGACCTGCGCGACCAGGAGTCCATCGAGTCGCTGGTGGCCAGCGCGAGCGCGGCCGCGGGCATCGTGGCGGTGCTGCTGCTGATCGGCGGCACCTTCGTCTTCCGGCAGGAGCTGGAACGCAGCGTGGGTGCGGTGCGGCGCACGGCGGTGCGCATCGCTGCGGGCGAGCTGCAGGAGCGCGTCGAGCCTTCGGGCGAGGAGGACGAGTTCGCGCTGCTGGAGCACGACATCAACGCCATGCTCGACCGCATCCAGTCGCTGATGGACGGGGTGCGCCACGTCTCCAACACCATCGCGCACAACCTGCGTACGCCCCTCACGCGCGTACTGGTGCGGCTGCGCGCCGTGGAGGCCGGACTCGACGCCGGCGACTCCCAGCGCGATGCGGTGAGCACCGCCATCCGCGAACTGGAAGAACTGGCCGTGGTGTTCGAGAAGCTGCTTCAGATCGCCGAGGTGGAAGCCGGCGCGCGGCGGCAGCAGTTCGCGCCGGTGGCGCTGCACGTCATCGCCGACGACGTGGCGGAACTCTATGAGGCCGTGGCCGAGGTGCGGGGCATCGCGCTGCTGCGCGAGCCCGCCGACATGGCCGTCGCGCTGGGTGACCGCGACCTGCTGGCGGGCGCTGCCGCCAACCTGCTCGACAACGCGCTCAAGTACGCAGGCACCGGCGCCACGGTGCGCATCGGAACCCACACGGTGGACGGCAGGGCGCAGTTCTTCGTGCAGGACGACGGGCCCGGCATACCGAGGACGGAGCACGAGCGCATCGGCGTGCGCTTCCACCGGCTCGACCGCAGCGTGCCGGGGCACGGCCTCGGCCTTGCGAGCGTGCTCGCCGTGGTGGCGCTGCATGGCGGGCGGCTCGACTTCGCGGACGCGAAGCCAGGGCTGCGCGCGTGCATCGACCTGCCGATGGCGGACTGAGACCGCAAGCATTGCCGAATGGCAATGTTCTGTTCATGCACGGCGGGGCCGTGAATTCCTAGGATCGGCTGGGCGCACATCTCGTGCGGATCAACGCAGTTCCAGGAGACATCTACTTTGAGAATCAAGAGCCAGAGAGACTTCTGCTCGGGCGTGCTCTTCAGCGCCTTCGGCGTGGCCTTCGCATGGGGCGCCACGACCTACAACGTCGGCACCGGGGCACGCATGGGCCCGGGCTACTTCCCCCTGATCGTGGGCATCCTCATCGCCCTCATGGGCGTGCTCATCACGCTCAAGGCGCTGGCCGTGGAGACGGAGGACGGCGAGCCCGTCGGGCGCATCGCATGGAAGCCGCTGGTCTTCATCATCGGCGCGAACCTGATGTTCGGCGTGCTGCTGGGCGGCCTGCCGAGCATCGGACTGCCGTCGATGGGCCTCATCGTCGCCATCTACGCGCTGACCTTCATCGCCAGCCTTGCCGGGGACAACTTCGGCTGGAAGGGCGTGACCATCCTCGCGACCATCCTGGCGCTGGGCAGCTACCTGGCCTTCGTGGTCGCGCTGAAGCTGCAGTTCCAGGTGTGGCCGACCTTCATCTCGGGTTGATGCGCGAAGAAGAACAACAAGACCTGACACAAGACACATGGACCTGATTACCAATCTCTCGATCGGCTTCGGCGTCGCCTTCACGGCGCAGAACCTCGTCTATGCCTTCGTGGGCTGCCTGCTGGGCACGCTGATCGGCGTGCTGCCGGGCATCGGCCCCGTGGCGACCATCGCGATGCTGCTGCCGGCCACGTACGCGCTGCCGCCGGTGTCGGCGCTGATCATGCTCGCGGGCATCTACTACGGCGCGCAGTACGGCGGCTCCACCACGGCAATCCTTGTGAACCTCCCCGGTGAGTCCTCATCGGTGGTGACCGTCATCGACGGCTACCAGATGGCGCGCAAGGGAAGGGCCGGGCCGGCGTTGGCTGCGGCCGGCCTGGGCTCGTTCTTCGCGGGCTGCGTCGGTACGCTGATCCTGGCTGCCTTCGCGCCGCCGCTGACCGAGCTGGCCTTCAAGTTCGGCCCGGCCGAGTATTTCTCGCTGATGATCCTGGGCCTGATCGGCGCCGTGGTGCTGGCCTCGGGCTCGCTGCTGAAGGCCATCACGATGATCCTGCTGGGCCTCGCGCTCGGCCTCGTGGGCACCGACGTGAACTCGGGCGTGGCGCGCTACAGCTTCGACATTCCTGAACTGACCGACGGCATCGGCTTCATCGCCATCGCCATGGGCGTGTTCGGCTACGGCGAGATCATCGCCAACCTCGCGGTGCCCGAGCACGAGCGCGAGGTGTTCACCGCCAAGGTGAAGGGCCTGTGGCCCACCAAGCAGGACTTCAAGGACATGACGCCCGCGGTGCTGCGAGGCACGGCGCTGGGCTCGGCGCTGGGCATCCTGCCCGGCGGCGGCGCGCTGCTGTCGGCCTTCGCGGCCTACACGATCGAGAAGAAGATCAAGCTCAAGCAGGGCGAGACCGACTTCGGCAAGGGCAACATCCGCGGCGTGGCGGGCCCCGAGTCGGCCAACAACGCCGGTGCGCAGACTTCCTTCATCCCGCTGCTGACGCTGGGCATCCCGCCCAACGCGGTGATGGCGCTGATGGTGGGTGCGATGACCATCCACAACATCCAGCCGGGTCCCCAGGTCATGACCAGCAACCCCGAGCTCTTCTGGGGCCTGATCGCCTCGATGTGGATCGGCAACCTGATGCTGATCGTGCTGAACCTGCCGATGATCGGCATCTGGATCAAGCTGCTGACCATTCCCTACAAGTGGCTCTTCCCGTCGATCGTGCTGTTCTGCGCGGTGGGCGTCTACTCGGAGAACAACAACACCTTCGACGTGTGGATGGTGGCCATCTTCGGCATCGTGGGCTATCTGTTCCTCAAGCTGAAGTGCGAGCCCGCGCCGCTGCTGCTGGGCTTCATCCTCGGGCCGATGATGGAAGAGAACCTGCGCCGGGCGCTGCTGCTGTCGCGCGGCGACTGGAGCGTGTTCGTGTCGCGGCCGCTGTCGGCGGGCCTGCTGGTCGCGGCCGCGCTGCTGCTGATCGTGGTGCTGCTGCCCTCGGTGAAGGCCAAGCGCGAAGAGGCCTTCGTCGAGGACTGACGACCAGGCAAGGGCAGGGGTAGGGCAGGGGAAAGGTGGCGGACCGGAACTCCGCGCGATACTTGCGGTCCCACGCTGCCGCCGCCCCCTTCCTCCGATGCCCGACGTGAGACTTCCCCGCTTTCCGATCATTCTTCGCGCGCTCGCCATGAGCGCGGCCCTTCTCGCCGCAGGCGCCCTGCACGCGCAGGCCCTGCCGCCCGGCGTGCGCCTGGGCATGTCGGCGGAGGAACTGCAGGCCGCCTTGCCTGCCGCCGAACGCGTGCAGAGGCCGCAGCGCCTGGGTGGCGGCCTCGTGGGTTCGTGGCGTGCGGCGCCCGTCGAGATGGCCGGCCTGCTGTTCGAGCCGACCTTCTTCTTCGCCGCCTCGGAGCTGCGGCGCGTCGAGTACGTGGCCTCGGCGCAATCGACGCCCGATGCCGGTGCGGCAGCCTTCGCGGCGCTGGTGCAATGGGGCCGCGGTGCGTTCGGCAACGAGCTTTCGTCGCGCGACCCGGGCAGCGCGTATGCGGCATGGGTGAGCAACGACACCGACATCTACGTGCAGCAGCAGTCGGGCGACCCGCGGCGGGCGAGCGTGCGGCTGGTCTACAAGGCGCGGCAGCTGCGCGACGGCAGCGAGCTCTGAGGAAAAGGGAAGGGCTGCCAGAGCCCTTCCTTCGCGTAGCGTCTCAGCCCGCGGCGCGCCGCTCGAGCTTCTGCAGCGCCAACGTCAGTTCGTCGACATCGACCGGCTTCAGCAGGTGATGGTCGAAGCCTGCCTGCGCGATACGAAGCCGATCGTCGGGCTGGCCCCAGCCCGTGAGCGCGATCAGGCCGATGCCATGCAGCCGCGGATGCGCCCGCAGGCGGCGCGCCAGCTCGCAGCCATCCATGCCGGGCATGCCGATGTCGAGGATGGCGAGCGACGGATCGAAGAGTTCGGCCTTCGCCAGCGCGTCCGGGCCGTTGAACGCCACCGCGACCTTCGCGCCGAGCAGCCCCAGCAGCGTCTCCAGCGATTCGGCCGCATCGCGGTTGTCGTCCACCACCAGGATGCGATGGTTCACCGCCATCGCGGCTTCGGGCGTCGTCGACTCCGTACTGGTTCGCGCGCCGTGGCCGAGCAGGGGCAGGGACACGGTGAACTCGCTTCCGCGATCCGCCCCCTCGCTCCTGGCGCTGACCGTGCCGCCGTGCAGTTCCACGATGCTCTTCACCAGCGTGAGCCCGATGCCCAGCCCGCCCTGCGCTGCGCGCGCGGTGCCGCTGACCTGCACGAACATGTCGAAGATCGCGTCCAGCATGGCGGCCGGGATGCCGGTGCCGCTGTCCTTCACGCGCACCACCGCATGGCCGTGGCCGTCGTGCTCCAGGAAGACGTCGATGCGTCCGCCCTCGGGCGTGTACTTGGCGGCGTTGTTCAGCAGGTTCGAGAACACCTGGGTGAGGCGTACGCCGTCGCCTTTCACCGCCAGCGAGGCGTCGGCGATGTGCAGCCCGAGGGCGTGGCGGCCGGCGTCCATCAGGGGGCGGCTGAGCTCCACCGCGCCGCGGATCACCTTTTCCAGCGCGAGCTCGTCCAGCTGGAGTTCGATCTTGCCGCGCGTGATGCGCGAGACCTCCATCAGGTCGTTCACCAGCCGCACCATGTGGTCGAGCTGGCGGCCCATGAGTTCGTAGTAGGGCAGTGCGGCTTCCGACGTCAGCGGCTTGCGCTTGAGGATGGCCAGCGCGGTGCTCAGCGGCGCCATCGGGTTGCGCAGTTCGTGCGCCAGGGTGGCCAGGAACTCGGTCTTGCGCCTGTCTGCCTCGTTGAGCTCGTCCAGCATGCGGCGCAGTTCGTACTGCCGGCGGCGCGCACGCAGCGCGCTGCGCAACGCGCTGACCAGCGAGGCCACGCGCAGCGGACGCTCCAGCACGGTGACGTTGGCCATGCCTTCCATCGCGGTGGAGATGGCGCGCGAGTCGGCGCCCTGCCGCGCGAGTATCAGCACCGGCAGGTCGGACCACGGGGGCTGGGCCGCCACGGCCGCGGCGAGTTCGGCGGCGCCGCTGCCCGAGAGCAGTTCCTCGGACACCAGCAGCGCGCCGGCGCCCTCGGCCATTTCTCGCAGCACCTCGGGAAGATCGGCGCAGGTACGGGCCTCGATGCCGGCGCGCTCGAGCACGACCGCCGTCATCGCGGCGTCCTTCGCGGTCGCAGGTCTCATCAGCACGCGCAACTGCGGATCTCGCAGCTGCGGCAGCTGGATCGTCAGGCTCTCGGTCACGGCGGGGGTGTGGCGGGGCCGTCGATCGGCACCGGCACGCCGGTCAGGATGCCTCTGAAGCGGCGCAGCGGATCGCCCACGTGCAGGCCGTGCTGGTCCATCGAGAAAGCGCGGATGGAGCGCTCGTGCACGCCGCCGCGTTTCTTGAGCACCGAGATGGCCTGCCGCACTTCCCCCTCGGCCTCGTAGTAGCGCAGCAGCACCACCGCGTCGGCAAGGTAGCTGGCGTCCACCGCCGTCTGCATCTGCGCGCCGATGAGCCCGTGCTGCGCGCCGACCAGCAGCGTCGCCACGCCGGACTGCCCGAGGTAGGTGAGCAGCTCGTGCAGCTGCACGATGAGAAAGCGCTCGTCGGGCATCGCGTTGAGGTAGCCGTTCAGGCTGTCGATCACGATCACTTTCGCGCCGTGCTGGGTCACCGCCTGGCGGATCTCGTGCACCAGCTCGCCGGGCGACAGTTCGGCCGGGTCGACCTGCTTGAGGCGGATGAGGCCCGATCGGAGATGTGGCTCCAGCTTCATGCCCAGGCCGTTGCAGCGCGTGCGCAGGGTGTTGACGCTCTCGTCGAAGATGAAGAGGCCCGAAGCCTCGCCGCGCTCGGCCGCCGCGACGGCGAACTGCACCGCGACCGACGACTTGCCCGTGCCCGGCGCGCCGATGAACAGGGTGCTGGTGCCCTTCTCGAGACCACCGCCCAGCAGCGCATCGAGCGCCTCCAGGCCGCTGGGCAGCTTGGTCAGCGCGGTGTCGTTGAGGTGTTCGGCCGCCACCAGGCGCGGAAACACCTGCAGGCCGCCGCGGCCGATCTTGTAGTCGTGGTAGCCGCCGCGAAACGATTGACCGCGGTACTTCACGACCAGCAGGCGGCGGCGGGCGGCGCCGTAGTCGGAGTTCGACTGCTCCAGCCGCACCACCGCGTGCGCGATGCTCTGAACCTGCAGGTCGTGCTCGGTGGCGGTCATGTCGTCCAGCAGCAGAACTGTGCACTGGCGCCCTGCGAAGAACTGCTTGAGCGCCAGGATCTGCCGGCGGTAGCGCAGCGAGGTGCCCGAAAGCAGCCGCAGCTCGGAGAGCGAATCGAACACGATGCGCGAAGGCTTGATGGCCTCCACGTCGCGCAGCAGGCGCAGCGTGGTTTCGCTCAGCTCCACCTCCGAGGGGTGGAACATGGTGTACTGCTCCTCGGGCTGCAGGCTGTCCTGGGTGGGCAGCATCTCGCGCACGTGGACGCTGGAAATGTCCCAGCCGTGCGAGACGGCGACGCCGCGCAGTTCGTGCTCTGTCTCGGACAACGTCACGTAAAGCACGGACTCGCCGCGCGCCACGCCTTCGAGCAGGAACTGCATCGCGATGGTGGTCTTGCCGGCACCTGGCGTGCCTTCGAAAAGATAAAGCCGGTTCGGCTCGAGGCCGCCGCCGAGCACGTCGTTCAGGCCCGGCACGCCCATGCTTAGCAGCCGCTGGTCATGAGGCTCCATGTCGCTTCTCCGCGAATGAGTAAGGTCACGGGCGAATTCAAGCACCCCGGCCGGGGGCGGCTTGCAGGACGGCACCGCATGGCGCTCCCATGCGTTCGACTATGGCTGTTGTCCTGCAAGGGGGAGCGGATTCGTCCGGCCGGTCCGGCAAGGCAGGCGGAGAAACTCCATTTCCGGCCACCGAAGCGGGCACGCGGCGGCCATTGCAGCCGCGGCCCCTCACTCAGCCATCAACCGGTCAACCAATTTCTTGCTCTTCAGGAGAAGACAATGCGCGAAGACACCGAGATCCGCATTCCAAGGGACGATGAACGGATCGACGTCACCGACCTCAAGGAGGTCGACTACTGGACCCAATGGTTCGGTGTGAGCGAGGAGCGCCTGCGCACCGCCGTGGCCTCCGCCGGCACTGTGAAGGACGACCTGCGGGTCTATCTCGGCCTTCCTTGACTCGATACCGCTGCTTCGGGGCAGGCGCGCGGCCGGCCCGCAGCCGGCCCGATGGCTCAGGCGGCGGTGAGCATGCCCCGCTCCTCGATGAACGCGACCACGTCGGCCACGCCCGAGAGCGTCTTGAGGTTCGTCATCACGTAGGGCCGCTGGCGGCGCATGCGCTGCGTGTCCTGCTCCATCACCTCGAGGTTGGCGCCCACGTAGGGCGCGAGGTCGGTCTTGTTGATCACGAAGAGGTCGCTCTTGGTGATGCCCGGGCCGCCCTTGCGCGGGATCTTCTCGCCGGCCGCCACGTCGATCACATAGATAGTGAGGTCCGACAACTCGGGGCTGAAGGTGGCCGCGAGGTTGTCGCCGCCCGACTCGACGAACACCACGTCGGCGTCCGGAAAGTCTTCAAGCATGCGGTCGATGGCCTCGAGGTTGATCGAGGCGTCTTCGCGGATCGCAGTGTGCGGGCAGCCGCCCGTCTCCACGCCCATGATGCGCTCGGCCGGCAGCGCGCCGGCCACCGTCAGCAGGCGCTGGTCTTCCTTGGTGTAGATGTCGTTGGTGATGGCGATCAGGTCGTACTTGTCGCGCATCGCCTTGCACAGCATCTCCAGCAGCGTGGTCTTGCCCGAGCCGACCGGGCCGCCGATGCCCACGCGCAGCGGCGGAAGTCTCTTGGTGCGGTTGGGAATGTGGTGCAGGGCGGAAGTCATGGCAGTGGTGTCCGGTTCAGCTTCTGAAAAGGCGGGAATATTGTGTTTCATGGCGGGCCGACAGCACCGCCAGCGAAGGCGCGAAGGCCTGGCGCTCGTCGTCGCCCAGGGCCATGGCGCGGGTCACGGCATCGGGAATCTCCTGCGCCAGCCGCCCCAGGATGCGCTGGCCCGCGCTCTGGCCCAGCGGCACGGCCTTGACGGCGGCGGCGACCATGTTCTCGGCCCAGCCGAAGGCGAAGGCCAGGCAGCCGTCGTGCACCGTGGCGCCCGCGCGACTGGCGGCGAAGGCGAAGGCGACGGGATAGCTCGCATCCATGCCGGCGAAGACTTCCGCCGTGTCGGCATGGTGCAGCTTCAGCCATTCGACGAAGGAGCGGCCCATCTGCTCGGTCTGCAGCAGGAACTCGGCCGATTCGCGGGTGGCCATCACCCAGCGGTTGAGCTCGCTGATGCGCGGCAGGTCGCCGGCGCTCCAGGCCGCGATGGCCTGGGCGAAGACGGCGAGGTCGCCGCGGGCGAAGCTCAGGTGCAGCTGGTCGGACAGCCACTCGGCCGCACGCGCTTCGGAATCGATGCCGGCCCACTCGACCGCGGCTTCGACGCCCTCGGAGTAGGAGAAGCCGCCGACCGGCAGCGCGGGAGACGCGAGCCAGATCAGCTGCAGCAGGCTTTGGGCGGACACTTCGGTGGGAGCGGTGGCGTCAGTGGGAATGGCCGCGGTGTCCGTGGCCGTGATCGTGACCGTGCGAATGGCCGTCGTCGTCCAGCAGCTCCGGCGCGAGCACCAAAGGCTTCGGGCCGCTGCCGTGGTCGTGCGAGTGGCCGTGGTCGTGCGAATGCCCGTGGTCGTGGCTGTGGCCGTGACCGCCGCCGTGCGAATGCTCGTGCGACCCGTACGCGCCGCCCTCGGGTTCGAAGGCTTCCTCCGCCGTCACGACGATCAGGTGCATCGAGCGCAGCATGTCGGCCAGCACGTGGTCGGGCTCGATCTTCAGGTGGTCGGGCTTCAGCTCGATCGGCACATGCCGGTTGCCCAGGTGGTAGGCCGCACGCGTCAGGTCGAAGGGCGTGCCGTGGGCGGTGCAGTGCGTGATGCGAAGCACGGGCTGCGGCGCGGCGATCACGCGCACCAGCGAGCCGTCTTCGGCCACCAGCACGTCGCCGCCGCGCACCAGCGTGCCGCGCGGCAGGAACACGCCGATCTGGCGGCCCTGCGAATCGGTGGCGTCGAAGCGGCTCTTCTGGCGGATGTCCCAGTCGAGTTCGATGGTGGCGGCACGCTTGAGCAGCACGGGCGCAAGGCCACGGCCCTGGGGCATGAGTTTGTTGGCGGTGAGCATGGTGCAAATGGAGCGCCCCGGAGGGCGCCCGCTGGCTGGATGAATACCTTCGAGGATACGCAGCCTGTCAAGCAGCCGCGTTCCCCAGGGCTTCAGAACAGGAAATACCGCTGCGCCATCGGCAGCAGCTTCGCCGGCTCGCAGGTCAGCAGGTTGCCGTCGGCGCGCACCGCGTAGGTCTGGGCGTCGATCTCCATCTTCGGCGCGTAGCCGTTGTGGATCAGGTCCTTCTTGCGCACGCCGCGCACGTTCTTCACCGCGCTGAGCTGCTTCTTCAGGCCATAGCGCTCGCCCACGCCCGCGGCCAGGCCGGCCTGCGAGACGAAAGTGAGCGAGCTCTTCGCGAGCGAGCCGCCGTAGGCGCCGAACATCTGGCGGTAGTGCACCGGCTGCGGCGTGGGGATCGATGCGTTCGGGTCGCCCATGGCGGCCAGCGCGATGCTGCCGCCCTTGAGGATGGTGAATGGCTTCACGCCGAAGAAGGCCGGCTTCCAGATCACGATGTCGGCCCACTTGCCGACTTCGAGCGAGCCCACCTCGTGCGCGATGCCGTGCGCGATGGCGGGGTTGATCGTGTACTTGGCGACGTAGCGCTTCGCGCGGAAGTTGTCGTTGCGCGCGCTGTCCTCGGGCAGCGTGCCGCGCTGCAGCTTCATCTTGTGCGCGGTCTGCCAGGTGCGGATGACCACCTCGCCGACGCGGCCCATAGCCTGGCTGTCGGAGCTGAACATGCTGATCGCGCCCAGGTCGTGCAGCACGTCTTCGGCCGCGATGGTCTCCTTGCGGATGCGCGACTCGGCGAAGGCCAGGTCTTCGGCGATGCCGGCGTCGAGGTGGTGGCACACCATGAGCATGTCGACGTGCTCGTCGAGCGTGTTCACGGTGTAGGGCATCGTCGGGTTGGTCGACGACGGCAGGAAGTTCTCCTCGCCCACCACGCGCAGGATGTCGGGCGCATGGCCGCCGCCCGCGCCTTCGGTGTGGAAGGCGCAGATGCCGCGCCCGCCCACGGCGGCGATGGTGTTCTCGACAAAGCCCGATTCGTTGAGCGTGTCGCTGTGGATGGCAACCTGCGTGTCGGTGGCGTCGGCCACGTCCATGCAGTTGCTGATGGCCGCGGGCGTGGTGCCCCAGTCTTCATGCAGCTTCAGGCCGATGACGCCGGCGTCGATCTGCTCGTGCAGCGCGTGCGGCAGGCTGGCATTGCCCTTGCCGAGGAAGCCCAGGTTCATCGGGAAGGCGTCGGCCGCCTGCAGCATGCGCTCGATGTGCCAGGGTCCGGGCGTGGAGGTGGTGGCGAAGGTGCCGGTGGCGGGGCCGGTGCCGCCGCCGAGCATGGTGGTCACGCCGGAGGAGAGCGCCTCCTCGATCTGCTGCGGGCAGATGAAGTGGATGTGGCTGTCGATGCCGCCCGCGGTGACGATGTTGCCCTCGCAGCTGATGATCTCGGTGCCCGGGCCGATGACGATGTCCACGCCCGGCTGCACGTCGGGGTTGCCGGCCTTGCCGATGGCGGCGATGCGGCCGTCCTTCAGGCCGATGTCGGCCTTCACGATGCCCCAGTGGTCGAGGATGAGGGCGTTGGTCAGCACCGTGTCGACCGCGCCTTGCGCCCTGGTGCGCTGCGATTGCGCCATGCCGTCGCGGATCGTCTTGCCGCCGCCGAACTTCACCTCTTCGCCGTAGCCGCCGGCGCGAAGGGTGTAGTCGGCCTCGACCTCGATGAC
Source organism: Variovorax sp. 22077 (assembly GCF_052044195.1). Taxonomy (NCBI): domain Bacteria; kingdom Pseudomonadati; phylum Pseudomonadota; class Betaproteobacteria; order Burkholderiales; family Comamonadaceae; genus Variovorax; species Variovorax sp. 22077. The sequence continues at coordinate 47,184 of NZ_JBQEQC010000023.1, read as the reverse complement.
GAGCTCGGTGTCTGCAAGACGAACGCGGTCGCCCACGGTGGGGCCGAAGATTTCTGCGTAGGCGCGTCTGCCGATGGTCGCCATCAGAGTTTTCCTTGGATGAGGCCGCGAAAGCCGTAGACGATGCGATCGCCCGAAAAGTCGACCAGCTCGACCGTGCGCTGCTGGCCCGGCTCGAAGCGCACCGCGGCGCCCGAGGCGATGTTCAGCCGCATGCCGCGCGCGGCCTCTCGGTCGAAGCCGAGCGCGCCGTTGGTCTCGGCGAAGTGATAGTGCGAGCCGACCTGGATCGGCCGGTCGGCGGTGTTCTGCACCACCAGCGTGAGGGTGCGGCGGCCGGGGTTGAGCGTGTGCTCGCCCTCGTCGGTGAAGAGTTCTCCGGGGATCATGCCGGCCGCCTCAGATGGCCTGCGCCAGCAGCGTTGCGCCCAGGCCGACGACCGCGGCGCCGGCCACGCGCGGCAGCCACGCGTTGGCATGGCGCAGCGCCCAGCCGATCGCGATGCCCGCAGCGTGCAGCAGCACCGTCGCGCAGACCATGCCGGCCAGCGTGAGGGCGGCGCCTTGCTCGCTCGCCAGCTCGTAGCCGTGCGCCACGCCGTGGAAGACGGCGAACACGCCCACCACCACCATCGCCGCCACGGCCGGCAGGTGCACGCGCGTGACCACCAGCAGGCCCAGCACCAGCAGCGAGGCCGCGATCATCGGCTCGACCGCCGGCAGCTGCACGCCCGCCAGGCCCGCCAGCGCGCCCGCGAGCAGCATTCCGGCGAAGGCCAGCGGCGCCCAGAGCAGGTCGGGCCAGGCACGGCGCGCGGCCAGCGCGCTCCACAGGCCGACCGCGACCATGGCGGCCAGGTGGTCGGCGCCGGTCAGCGGGTGCATGAAGCCGGTGACGAAGCCGTGGTGCATGCCGCCGTCGACGCCGGTGTGGGCGCTGGCCGCCAAAGGCAGCAGCAGGGAGGCGAGCAGGGCAAGGGTACGGGAGGCGTTGTGACGCATGAGGGCTCCTGTTGTTCTTCGAGTGGAATTCAGACGATGGGCTGATGGACGGTCACGAGCTTGGTGCCGTCCGGAAAAGTGGCTTCGACCTGGATGTCGGGAATCATCTCGGCGATGCCCTCCATCACGTCGGCGCGGGTCAGCACGCTGCGGCCGTCGCTCATGAGCTCGGCGACGCTCTTGCCGTCGCGCGCGCCTTCCATGACGGCGGCGGAGATCAGGGCGACGGCTTCGGGGTAGTTGAGCTTGAGGCCGCGGGCCTTGCGGCGTTCGGCCAGGAGTGCCGCGGTGAAGATCAGCAGCTTGTCTTTTTCGCGCGGGGTCAGTTCCATGGGGTCGGGGTCGGGTGGCAGGAAGAGGCGGCCATTATGGGCAAGCCGGCTTCTTTGCAACAGTCGTGCCGTTGAACGTCCCAGCGGCCGCCGCGCACGGCCGCCCGAAGCGGCCGGCCCGCCCCCGGTTGGGGGTTGGCGCAGCGACACGAAGTGCGCGCAGCCTGGGGGCGAGCAACAGTTCAGGCATGAAAGATGCACCGAAACGGTGTGAACCCTGAAGCCACGACCGCCACCCCCGACGACGCCCCCCAGCGCATCGTCAAGGTGCGGCGCGACTACAACAGTTGGGTGGCCAGCGAGACGCTGGAAGACTACGCACTGCGCTACACGCCGCAGCGCTTCCGCAAGTGGTCCGAATGGCGGGTGGCCAACACGGCGTTCGGGGCGGCATCGTTCCTGATCCTGGAGGCGGTGGGCGCGACGCTGCTGGTGCAGTACGGCTTCGCCAACGCCTTCTGGGCGATCCTGGCGACGGGGCTCATCATCTTCCTGGCCGGCGTGCCGATCAGCGTTTACGCGGCGCGCTACGGCGTGGACATGGACCTGCTCACGCGCGGCGCCGGCTTCGGCTACATCGGCTCCACGCTCACCTCGCTGATCTACGCGAGCTTCACCTTCATCTTCTTCGCGCTCGAGGCGGCGGTGATGGCCTACGCGCTGGAACTGGCGCTGGGCATTCCGCCGGTCTGGGGCTACCTGGTGTGCGCGCTGGTGGTGATTCCGCTGGTCACGCACGGGGTGTCGGCCATCAGCCGGCTCCAGCTGTGGACCCAGCCGCTGTGGCTGCTGATGCTGGTGGTGCCCTTCGCCTATGTGCTCGTGCGCGATCCTGGTGCGTTTGCGGGCATAGTGCACTACAACGGCGTGCGCTCGGGCACGAAGGGCTTCGATCTGCACCTGTTTGGCGCAGCCCTCACGGTCGGCATCGCGCTCATCACCCAGATGGGCGAGCAGGCCGACTACCTGCGCTTCATGCCCGCGCGCACGGCGGCCACGGCGCGCCGCTGGTGGGCCGGGGTGCTGGCCGGCGGGCCGGGCTGGGTGGTGCTGGGGGTGCTCAAGATGCTGGGCGGCGCGCTGCTGGCCTACCTCGCGATCACGCACATGGTGCCGGCCGACCGGGCGGTCGATCCGAACCAGATGTACCTGGCGGCCTACGAGTACGTGTTCCCGCACTACGGCTGGGCGGTGGCGGCCACGGCATTGTTCGTGGTGATCTCGCAGCTCAAGATCAACGTGACCAACGCCTACGCCGGCTCGCTGGCCTGGAGCAACTTCTTCTCGCGCGTGGCGCACAGCCACCCGGGGCGGGTGGTGTGGGTGGTGTTCAACGCGCTGATCGCCTTCATGCTGATGGAGATGAACGTGTTCGAGGCGCTGGGCGACGTGCTGGGCCTGTTCGCCAACATCGCCATCGCCTGGATGATGGCCGTGGTGGCCGACCTGGTCATCAACAAGCCGCTGGGCCTGTCGCCGCCGGGCATCGAGTTCAAGCGCGCGCACCTGTGGGACATCAATCCGGTGGGCGTGGGCGCGATGGCGCTGGCCTCGGGGCTGTCGATCACCGCGCACCTGGGCGTTTTCGGTCCGCTGGCGCAGGCCTTCTCGGCGCTGATCGCGCTGGGCACGGCGCTGGTGGCCTCGCCGCTGCTGGCCTGGGCCACCGGCGGCAAGTACTACCTGGCGCGCGGCGTGCCTTCTTCCGGTGCCGGTGCGGTGCGCTGGGCCAGGGTCGAGCACGAGGGCAGCTACCAGCGGCTGAAGGTGCAGCACTGCGTGATCTGCGAGCGCGAGTACGAGGGGCCCGACATGGCCCATTGCCCCGCCTACCAGGGCCCGATCTGCTCGCTGTGCTGCACGCTGGATGCGCGCTGCGGCGACCTGTGCAAGCCGCACGCGAGCCTGTCGTCCCAGTGGTCGGCGGTGCTGCGCTGGCTGCTGCCGCGGCGCAGCTGGCGCTACCTCGACACCGGGCTGGGGCACTTCCTGCTGCTGATGCTGGTGATCGTGCCGCTGCTGGCGGTGGTGTTCGGCGTGCTCTACCAGCAGGAGCTGCGCGCCTTCGCCGAAGGCGCGCTGGAGCTTGCGACCGAGCCCGACGCGGCGGCCGCGCTCGCGGGCGTGCAGAAGCTTTCGCTGCGCTCGGGCTTCCTCAAGGCGTACATGGCGCTGCTGGTCATCGCGGGCATCGTCGCGTGGTGGCTGGTGCTCGCGCACCAGAGCCGCAAGGTGGCGCAGGAGGAGTCGAACCGGCAGACCCACCTGCTGGTGCGAGAGATCGAGCTGCACCGCGAGACCGACCGCGCGCTGCAGGCCGCCAAGCAGTCGGCCGACGAGGCGCGCGAGATCGCGGAGCAGGCCAAGCTCGCGGCCGAGCTCGCCAAGCAGGCCGCCGACCAGGCCAACCAGGCCAAGAGCCGCTACATCAGCGCCATCAGCCACGAGCTGCGCACGCCGCTCAACAGCATCCTGGGCTACGCACAGCTCATGGGCGAAGACCATTCCGTGCCGCCGCACCGGCAGCAGGCGGTGGCCGTCATCAAGCGCGGCGGGGAGCACCTGCTGTCGCTCATCGAGGGCACGCTGGCCATCGCGCACATCGAGGCGGGCAAGCTCACGCTGCATGCGCGGCCGATGCGCTTTGCCGACACGCTGCGCGAGCTGGCCGACATGTTCGAGCTGCAGGCGGCCGAGAAGGGCCTGCAGTTCCGCTTCGAGGCCGCGGGGCAGCTGCCCGAGGTGGTGCGCGCCGACGAGAAGCGCGTCTGCCAGATCCTCATCAACCTGCTGGGCAACGCGATCAAGTTCACGGCGGCGGGGCAGGTCACGCTGCGGCTGGCCTACGCGCGCGAGTTCGCCTCCATCGAGATCGAGGACACGGGCCCCGGCATGCCGGCCGAGGACATCGAGCGCATCTTCGAGCCCTTCGCGCGCGGCAACGCCACGGGCATGGCCGCCGCGCCGGGGGCGGGGCTGGGCCTGACCATCGCGAAGATGCTCACCGACCTGATGGGCGGCGAGATGAAGGTGAGCAGCACGCCGGGCGTGGGTTCGCTCTTCTGCGTGCGCCTGTTCCTGCCGCGCGTGCACGACACCGTGGCCGGTGCCGGGCGCGCGCTGCCCGTCGCCCGCGCGCGGCGCGGCTACGAGGGTCCGCGCCGGCGCCTGCTGGTGGTCGACAACGAGGAGGCCGACCGCGACCTGCTCGGCCACCTGCTCGCACCGCTGGGCTTCGAGCTGCGAAGCGCCGCCAGCGGCCACGACGCGCTCGACCTCGTCGCCGCCGGCTACCGGCCCGATGCGATGTTCGTCGACCTCGCGATGCCCGGCATCGACGGCTGGGAGACCATCCGCCGCGCGCGCAAGCTGGGCCTGACCGAGGCTGCCGTGGCCATCGTCTCGGCCAACGCCTTCGACAAGGGGCTGGACAACGACGTGGGCATCGCGCCCGAGGACTTCTTCGTCAAGCCGGTGCGCCACACCGAGCTGCTCGACTGGCTCGAGCGCAGGCTCGGCCTGCGCTGGACCGAGACCGCCGCGAAGCCCGCTGCCGTGGCCGAGCCGCGTGCGATGCTGGCGCCCTCGCTGGCACGCCTGCGCGCGCTGGAGGAGGCGGTGGGCCTGGGCTACTTCCGGGGCATCATGAACCAGCTCGACGACATCGACGCCGCGCAGCCCGAGTGCGCGGCATGGACCGAAGCGCAGCGCGTGCTGGCCCGCCAGTTCCAGTTCGAAGCCATGAGCCGCGCGCTGGCCGAGGCCGTCGAGAGCGCAGCATGACCACGAAGCCATCTGCAGCCATGGAAACCTCATCGCTCGCCAGGACCCTGCGCGAACAGCAGGGCGCCAACAGCGACCTCGTGCTCATCGTCGACGACGTGCCCGACAACCTCGCGGTGCTGCACGACGCGCTCGACGAGTCGGGCTACACCGTGCTCATCGCCACCAACGGCGAGCAGGCGCTGCAGCGCGCGGTGCAGGCCAAGCCCGACATCGTGCTGCTCGACGCGATGATGCCGGGCATCGACGGCTTCGAGGTCGCACGGCGGCTCAAGGCCGATGCTGCGACGGCGCACATCCCGATCGTGTTCATGACGGGGCTCACCGAGACCGAGCACCTGGTGGCCGCGCTGGAGGCCGGCGGCGTCGACTACGTCACCAAGCCCATCAAGCCGAAGGAGGTGCTCGCGCGCATGAACGTGCACCTGCAGGGCGCGCGCCGCGCGAGGCAGGACGCGCGGCAGGCCGGCCAGGCGCGCAATGCGCTCGACGCCTTCGGCTATGCGAGCATCACGGTGCGACTGCCCGAAGGGAAGCTGATCTGGCAGACGGCGCTCGCGCGCGACCTGCTGCAGCGCTACTGCGAGACCCGCGCGCCCGAGACGCCGCCGGCGGTGCTCGAATGGCTGCGCAGCCACACGCCCGATGCGCGCGAGCGCGGCATCGAGCCGCCGCCGCTGTCCATCGTGCAGGGCGCCGGCAGCCTCACGCTGCGGCTGCACCAGCAGACCGGCGGCGACGACGACGGCGACGAGTGGATGATCATCATGCGCGAGGTGTCCGACACCGCGGTGATCGAGGCCATGAGCCTGAGCCTGAAGCTCACCGCGCGCGAGGCCGAGGTGCTGTACTGGGTGGTCAAGGGCAAGACCAACAAGGACATCGGCGAGATCCTCGGCAGCAGCCCGGCCACGGCCAAGAAGCACCTGGAGCGGGTGTACGTGAAGCTGGGCGTGGAGACGCGCACGGCGGCGGCGGGCGTGGCCATCAAGCGCATCCGCGAGCTGCAGCCGCAGTTCGAGATCTGAAGGGTACCCATCGCGCGGCGCCGCGTCACGGCGCCTACTTCCCGCGTCCCTAGAATGGTTCGAGGCCCCGGGGACGCGAGCGATGAAGAACACCAGGCACAGCACAACAAGGACCCGACCGCCGTCGCGCGGCCGGATGCTGGCGGCTTCCTGCTTGAAGGCGGGAATGTTCGCAGGACTGCTCGCGGGGCCGGCCGCCCACGCGGCGGGCCATTTCGACGTGGACGACGCCAGCACCCTCGACCCCGGCCAGTGCCAGTACGAGACCTGGTGGGGCCGCACCGGCGTCGAGCCCGTCACGGGCTTCCACTTCGGGCCGGCCTGCCGCGTGGGGCCCTTCGAGCTGGGCCTGAACCTCGACCGCAGCTCGGTGGGCGGCGTCCATTCGGTCACCGGCGGCCCGCAGCTCAAGTGGAACTTCTACGGCCAGGCGGCCGACGCGCCCTTCAGCGCCGCGGTGTCGATAGGCGCGGTGTTCGACTTCAAGCGCGGCGGCCGCGCGGGCGGGCAGTTCGTCGTTCCCGTCACCTGGCGGCCGCTCGGCAGCCTGCAGGTCCACGCGAACGTCGGCGCCGACTGGGCGACCGGGACCGGCGTGCGTACGTCGCGCGGCGGCGTCGGCGTGGAGTGGGCGTTGAACGACACGGTGTCGCTCATCGCCGAGCGCAACCGCGCATCGAACGTCTGGACCTCGCGCGTGGGCGGGCGCTTCAGCATCACGCCGCTGATCAGCGTCGATGTGAGCGCATCGCGCACCGGTCCGCAGGGCGTGCGCGGCTTCGTGATCGGGCTGAACCACGAGTTCAGCTGGAAGTGAATGTCGATTCACCCTAGCGCAGGTGGCGCTGGATGCGCTTCTCGTCCTCGGCCAGCTGCTGGCGCATGAGCGAGATGAAGTCGCGCGCGGTGGCCGAAAGAACCTTGCCCGCAGGCAACGCGAGAAGGCAGGTGAAGTACACGTCGACCGAGAACCGCCGCGCCACCAGGCCGCGCTCCACGTAGTCGAGCGCGGTGATCGGGTTGACCAGGCCCACGCCCAGGCCGCGCAGCGCCATCTCGCACACGCTGGCCGCGTAGGGCGTCTGCACCAGCACGCGCAGCGCCACGCCATGGGGCGCCAGCGCGGCCTCGAGCCGCTGGTGCGAGGGGTCTTCGGGGTTCAGCGAGATGAAGGGCGCCTCGGCAAGCTGCTCGGGCTTGATCGTCTTGAAGCGCGCCAGCGCGTGGCCCTGCGGCATCACCACCACGCCGGGAAAGCGCGAGAAGGTGGAATGGTCGATGCCCTCGAGGGATAGCTCGTCGGCCATCAGCCCGAAGTCGGAGATGCCCATGGCCACGCGGTCGCGCACGTCCTTGGAGCTCAGCACCTGCAGCGACACCTGCGGCCAGGGGCTCGCGCCGCGGTGGGCCTTCAGCCGTGCCAGCGCGCGCGGCATGAAACCCAGGCCGTAGGCCGGAAAGCAGCTGAGCTCGAGCTGGCTCACGCCGAAGTCGCGCAGGCTGCGCATCCGGTGCTCGATGGCGTCCATGCCGATGAAGACCCGTTCCACCTCCACCCACAGTGCGCGGGCCTCGGGCGTCGGCACCAGTCGCCCGCCGGTGCGCTGGAACAGCAGCATGCCGGCCTGAGCCTCCAGCCGCTTGAGCGACTGGCTGATGGCGGGCTGCGTCACGTGCAGCAGGGCCGCGGCCTTGCGGGTGGAGCTGCTGCGCATGAGCGCCCGGAACGTTTCGATTTCGCCGAATCGCATCGATAAGTTTTGTTATCGGTTGAGTATCTGGGGCTGCATAATTTTATTTCCGATTGAATAAGATTTAGTCACAACTTCATCAGACGCTGACCCCCGTGACGACATCGCCCGTTCTGGACTTCAAGTTCGCCGCTCTCCCGCAGGATCCGCCCGGCCATTCCGCAGCGCTGGGCCACCCCCTCGGGCTGGTTCGCGACCGCACCCCCAAGCCCGTGCGCAATCCGAACCTGCGCGGCCTGCAGTGCCTGCGCTGCGATGCGCTCTACCCGGTCACGCTGACGCACGACGGCTGCCCGGCATGCAGGCGCGAAGGCATCCACGTGGCCCTGCGCGCCAGCTACCTGCCCGACAGCGCCGAGCTGATGCCCATGCCCTATACCTCCAGCTTCGCGCTGGGCGAAGGGCAGACGCCGCTGCAGGACATGCCCGAGCTGGCCAGCCAGTTCGGCGTGGCGCGACTGGCCATCAAGGACGAGTCGTGCAACCCCACCGGCTCGCACAAGGACCGCATGACCGCGGTGGGCGTGGCGCAGGCGCTCGACTTCGACGCCCACACGCTCGTGCTGGCCTCCTCGGGCAACGCGGCCGTCTCCGCCGCGCACTACGCCTGGGCGGCCGGGCTGGGCTGCGAGGTCGCGACCTACGAGGGCATGCCGGCCACCTATGCGCGGCAGCTCGACGCGCTGGGCGCGCGTCGCTACGTGTTCTCCGACAACGCCGGCCGCTGGGCCTTCGTGCGCGAGCGCTCTCAGCACCCCGGCTATTTCGCGCTCACCAACTACCGCCTGCCCGCGCTGGGCAGCGCCCCGCTGGCGATCGAGGGCTACAAGCCGATCGCGCTGGAGTGCGTGAACGAGGGCGGCCTGCCCGACCATGTCGTGATCCCGACCGCGCGCGGCGACCTCGCCTGGGGCATCTACGCAGGCTTTCGCGCCCTGCTGGCGGCCGGGCGCATCGCGCGCCTGCCGAAGCTCTGGCTGGTGGAGCCGTTCCCGCGCCTGGCGCGCGTGTTCGCGGGCGGCGCCATCAACGGCAGCTACCCGGGCCACACGGCGCAGTTCTCCACCGCGGGTGCCACCGTCACCTACCTGCAGTGGCAGGCGGCCACCGCCACCGGCGGCGGCGCCGTGGTGGTGAACGACGACGAGGCCCGCGCCGCACGGCGCGTGCTCACGGCAGCCGGCGTGAGCGCCGAGCTGTGCGCCGCAGGCGGCCTCGCCGCATTGCGCCAACTGCGGGAAAGCAACTCCATCGCTGCGGACGCGCATGTGGTGCTGATGCTGACGGCCAATGCGACCGGCGACCCGAGCTGGCCCGATCGCGCGTAAACCCTTCCAGGAACTGAACATGCCGACGATGAATCGCCGGGCCTTCGCGGCCTCCGGCTCTGCAGCCCTGCTCGCTTCTTTTCTCAGCCCGGCTTGGGCGGCCTATCCCGACAGGCCTGTGAAGCTCGTCGTGCCGTGGGCGGCCGGCGGCAGCACCGACGCGATCGCCCGCGCCATGGCGCAGCGCATGAGCCAGACCATTGGCAGCCCGGTGATCGTGGACAACCGGCCCGGCGCCGCCGGCATGATCGGCACCGACGCGGTGGCCAAGGCCGCGCCCGACGGCTACACGCTTGCCATCGTCGAGCTGCCGCACGCCATCGCGCCGGCGGTGACGGCGAAGCTGCCCTACGACCTGCTGCGCGACTTCACGCCGGTGACCATGATCGGCACCTCGCCGCTGGTGTTCTTCTCGGGCATGGACGAGGGCAGCAAGGACTTCAAGACCTTCCTGAAGACAGCGGCTGCGGCCGCGGCGAAGGGCGCGCCTCCGGCCATCGCGCACAGTGGCGCCGGCACCGTGAGCCACCTGGCGGCCGAGCTGCTGGCGAGCCGCACGAAGATCAGGTTCAACATGGTTCCGTACCGCGGCTCGGCGCCCGCGCTCACCGACGTGGCGGCCGGCACGGTGGCAGGCCACTTCGCGACCCTGGCGAGCGGCTCGAGCCTGCTGGGAGGCAACCGCATCCGCCCGCTGCTGGTGACGAGCACGCAGCGCGTGAACCTGCCGGGCCTGCAGAACGTGCCGGCCCTCGCGGAGAGCGGACTCAGGGGCCTGGAGATCGACCAGTGGTGGGCCCTGGTGGCGCCGGCCACCACGCCGCTGGACGTGATCGAGAAGCTGCGCCGCGAGGCCGTCGCCGCGCTGGAGCATCCCTCGGTGAAGGAGCGGCTGTCGGTGCTCGGCGTGCAGATGAAGGGATCGACGCCGACCGAGCTGCGCGCCTTCCTGCGCTCGGAGGCCGAGCGCTGGCAGAAGGCCGCGCAGGAGATCGGGCTGCAGCCGCAGTAGGAGGTCGGCTGCCGGGCTACTTCGCGTCGCTGTAGACGGTGGCGCGCGACACGCCCATGTGCGCTGCCGCGATCTCTGCGCCGCGGCGCACTTCCAGCATTCCCGCCTTCTTCAGCTCCTGCACCAGTTGCTTGCGGTCGGCGGGCTTCAGCGAGCGCGGCGTGGTCGCGCGTGCGGCCGCGAACTCGTCGATGCGCGCGTGGATGCGGTCGGAGTGGCTGCCGCCCCCGGCTTCCAGGTGCTCGTGCACTTCCTGGTCGTCGATGCGCATGAACTGCGAGATCGCGCCCTGGAAGCTCTGGAACAGCGTCAGGTCGACGTTCAGGCACAGCGCGGCCACGTACTCGCCGCTCTCGTCCTTGATGCCGATGGAGGTGCTCTTGACCTTGCGCCCGTCGGGAAAGGTGTTGGCGTAGTTCGCGATCACCGCCGGGAACTCCGGGTCGCGGATGCGCGCGAGGCCCAGCTCGGTGACCGAATCGCCGACCTCGCGGCCGCTCAGGCCGTTCTCGATCGCGTGGATCGCGTTCTTCGGATTGCTCAGGTCGTGCACCACCACCTCGCAGAACGGCGCGAAGGTCTGGCCCAGGCCCTCGGCGATGTTGCTGAGCATGTCGAGCATCTGCTTGTTCGGCTTCTTCTTCATACCGGGGAATGTATCGGGTACGTATCCAGCTCTGGACGAACAATCTGATTTGTACAAAAAGTACAGTATTGGATGTATTATCCAATCCTGTTCGCTTTGATGATCCAGGAGCCACGAATGACAGAACGCGCACGCTACGTCGACCCTCGCACCGGCAGGCACCATGAGCTGTCGGAGCGCCGTTGGCGTTCGGACGACGGCAACCCGATGCTGGTCACGCCGCTGCCTGGCATCGGGCGAGACGACATCGATTCACGCACGCGTTCGCTGTGGCGCTATCGCGCGGCGCTGCCGGTGGCCATCGACCGTCCCGCGAGCATGGGCGAGGGCTGTACGCCGCTGGTGCAGAAGCGCTGGGGCGGCTTCGAGCCGTACTTCAAGCTCGAGTGGTTCAACCCGACCTGCAGCTTCAAGGACCGCGGCGCGGCGGTGATGATGTCCTTCCTGCGCCAGATCGGCGTCGACGCGGTGCTGGAGGACAGCTCGGGCAACGGTGGCGCGGCCATCGCGGCTGCGGGCGCGGCGGCCGGCATGCGGGTGAAGGTGCTTGCGCCGAGCTACACGCCCGCGCCGAAGGTGGCACAGATCCGCGCCTTCGGCGCCGAGGTGCAGCTGGTGCCCGGGCCGCGCGAGGAGTCCGAGTACGAGGCGGTGCGGCAGTCGGAGTCGATCTTCTACGCGAGCCACAACTGGCATCCGTTCTTCCTGCAGGGCACGAAGACGCTGGCGTACGAGCTCTGGGAAGACCTGGGCTTCGAGGCGCCGGACAACGTCGTGATCCCGACCGGCGCGGGCAGCAACGTGCTCGGCTGCTGGATCGGCTTCAAGGAGCTGCTGGCGGCGGGGCAGATCGCGAAGCTGCCGCGCATCTTCGTCGCCCAGCCGCTGAACTGCTCGCCGATCGACGCAAGCTTTACCGCGGGCGTCGACACCCTGGTGGAGCGCGCCGTGCAGCCGACGATCGCCGAAGGCACGGCGATCAAGCGGCCCGTGCGGCTGCCGGAAATCATGCAGGCCCTGCGCGAGACCAACGGCAGGACCGTCGCACTGACCGAGGAGCAGATCGCGGCGGCGGTGCGCCGGCTCGCAGCCTGTGGCCTCTATGCCGAGCCCACTTCCGCATCCGCCGCGGCGGCCATCGACGTGCTGGCGCAGCGCGGCGACATCGAAGGCACGGAGACGACGGTGGCGCTGCTGACGGGCACCGGGCTCAAGTCGACGCAGTTCATGACCGGGCTCTTCGCGGACGCTGCAGCCGGGTAGGGTCGCTTAAAAAAAATGGCCCCCACGCCAATCGGCATGGGGGCCATCCTCTTGCTTGCCGATTCGTTGCCGGCTCGCTCCCTGATTGGCTCTATTTCCTCCGAGCCCTCATTTCCATTTCCAGCCCACGCCGGCGTTCAAACCCCATTCCTTGCCGGTGGTCGAAATGCCCGCGCCCCAGGACGTCCTTCCGTCGCCGGCCAGCGCCTTGAAGGTGAGCGCCACGGCGCTGTAGCCCTTGTAGCTGCCCACCCCGACGCCCACCGTCTTCTCGCCCGGGGCGAGCGTGGGCAGGTAGGTGCCCGACATGGCCATGGCCATTGCCGTGCCCGTGTAGGCGATGCGCGCGACGTCGGCGACCTGGCTGCGCAGCTGGTTGAGCTGGTTCACGTTGACCGCGTCGGTGGGAAGCACGCCCGGCGCCACATTGGAGATGCGCGTGCCGCCCGGTGCCTGACCGTTGCCCAGCACGAGCTGGCTGTGGTCGACCGAGCCATCGGGGTTGGTCGCGTACTGCGCGCTGCTGGCCCGCGAGGCGGCTTCGGATGCCTTGAGCTGTGCCACGTTCGCCGCATCGCTGTCCGCCGTGCCGGCAGCCAGGCCGGTGATCTGGCGGAGCCGGCCGCCGGACGCGTCGCCGACCGAGACCGCCGCCTGCGTGCTGGTCGTCGCCTTCACGGCAGCCTGATGCTGCGCCGATGCATTGCGAGACACGTATCCGGCCACGCCGGCACCGGTGGCGGCCACCGAGCCGGCGCCCAGCGCCACGCCCTCGCTCTGCTGCACCACCGCGCCGAAGCCGATGGCGGTGCCCCTGGCGATCCGCGGTGCCTGGCTCAGCGAGGTTCCACCGGCATCGGCACCATCGCCCAGAGCGGTGCCGCCGCCCCCTGCGCGCGAATCCGCGCCGATGGCCTGCGAGCCCGCGGCCAGCGCGCCGGTGCCGATGGCGATCGCGTTCGCGCCCGTCGCGAGGGCGTGGGAGCCCACGGCCACTGCGCTGTTGGCTGCTGCCTTGGCACCCGTGCCGGCCGCAAGGGAGTTGGAACCGCTGGCTTCCGACTGCGGGCCGATCGCCACGGAACTGTCGCCGCTGGCCATCGAGTCGCCCGCCGTCGACCTGGTGTGGAAGTACCTGGTGCCCGTGTTGTAGATGGTGCTGACCGAGGTGCTCAGGCTGCGCAGGTTGCCGTTGGTGGTGGACAAGCCGGTGGAGAGGCTTCCGATGCCGGCCGCAGTGGACGTCGACAGGCTTGCGAGGGCGCCGTTGGTCGTGTTCAGGCCGGTCGAGAGGCTGCCGATGCTGCCTGCCGTGGATGTGGACAGGCTCGCGATGGTCCCGTTGGTCGTGTCCAGGCTGGTCGACAGCGAAGCGGTGGCGGTCGAGAGCTGGCTGACGTTGACCGCGTCGGTCGGGGCGCCGCCGGCGGCGACATTGGTGACCCTGCGCTCGCTGCCGCTGCTGCCTACCGACAGCTCGCCGGACGGTGTCGCGGCTGCGACCGCGGTTCCTGCGGCTGGCGCGTAGGTGGGTGATCCCTGCAGGCTCGCCAGCGAGTTGGAGGTGGTGCTGCCGGCGCCGATGGCGGCGGAGTTGTCGTACTTCGCGGAGGCGCCGCTGCCCAGGGCCACGGCACCTTGGCCGTTTGCAGTGGACGCCGCGCCGATCGCGGCCGAGTTCAGCCCCTGCGCCTGCGCGTCGTAGCCGAAGGCGGCGCTCCCGGTTCCCGACGCGTTGCTCGAGAGCCCGGTCGCGGTGGCCCATTTGCCCGCGGTGCCGGAGAAGCCGATGGCGGTGGACCCGTCTCCCGTGCCCTGCGAATAGCTGCCATACACCGTCACGCCTTCGAGGTTGTTGCCGCTCGAGTTGCAGCCGGTGATGTTGGACCAGGGACCGGTCCCGTCGACCGGCATGCTGTTCGTGCCGGTGACGGTCACGCGCCCGATGGTCGCGGTGCCCGTGCTGTTGCAATTGGCAGGGGCATAGGTCGAGGCGTTGGCTGCGAGCGGCGAGAACTGCAGCCCGCTGGCGAGAACTGCCGCGGTGACGGCTGACAGCCTGAAGCTCATGCGGCCGGCGCGTGTGTTTCTGTAGGAATTGCTCATGGCTTTTTCTTTGAATTGATCTTCCAAAAAGGAAATGCGGACTCGATGCGCGTGACGAGACGGCCTGATTCCAGTGCCGGAATCGGGCGTAATTCGGTTTGCGGGTGAAAGATGGATTTCCCGGCTTCGGGAAATCGGCCTCGCCGACGGCTGCTTGCCGGCGCCGTTCAGCGGGCGAGTGGCGAGGCGTGAGCTAGCTACAGGGCTCGAGTGAAATCATTCCAACCTCTCTGTGTTTATTCGGCGATGAAACTCGCGGAGAGGTGCGTTGCCAAGCTCCGTCAAGACTTCGAGGCTGCGGAATGTATCGGGTGGAAATCGGCTCGGACAATGACCATTAATGTCAATTAATGGCATTCTTCCGCGCTTGAAGTATTTCCAGATTGCGGCCTTCTTTTTTTGAGCGAGAAGAAGTCCGCGATTTCGATTTTTCTCTTCAGAGGAATCTCGCCGTCAAAACAGTCGTGCAGCGCATTGATGACAAAAAATGCCAAGAGGGAGTCGGCGCACAGGGGCTGAAATGTTCTTGTGTCTGCAACAAAAATCACGCTTTTAAGACGCGCTGCACACGGGGCGCGGCATTGCGCGCGCCCTTTGAACAGCTTCACCAGGGCCAGGCGATGCGCGTGCCTGTCTGGGTCTCGGCAGCGCGCGCATGAAGAAGGCGCGCGACGGTCAGGTCCTGCAGCGCGAGGCCCGTCATGTCGAAGACGGTGATGTCTTGCGGCGCCCGCTCGAAGGCAGCCTTGCCGCTGAGCAGGTCGCCCAGCTCCACGCATTCGGTGCCGGGCGCCCACTGCGTCTCGCCGATCTGCCGGGCCTGCATGCGGTCGTCGACGAACAGGCGCGCGCGTTCCAGCAGGCCTTCCGGCAGCTCCCGCTTGCCGCGGGTGTCGGCGCCGACACAGTTCAGGTGCGTGCCGGGCCGTACGGCATCGAGCTCGAACAGGGCTCCTGCGCCCGGCGTGGCAGTGATCACGATGTCGCTTCCCGCCACGGCCGCGTTGCGGTCGTGCGCCGGCGCGATGCTGCAGCGGCCGGCGAAGCGGGCTTCGAAGGCGGCGTTGCGCCCGCCGTTCGCACCCACATAGAGAACCTCGCGCAGCGAGGGGATCAGCCGCAGTGCGAAGTCGAGCTGGATGTGCGCCTGCACGCCGGTGCCGAAGAGGCAGAGCCGCGCACTGTCGGCCCGCGCGAGACGCTGCAGGCCGAGTCCGCCGGCTGCGCCCGTGCGAACGGTCGTCACCGTGTTGCCGTCGATGACGCACAGCGGCCGGCCTGTCGCTGGGTCGATCAGCATGATCGTCGCCTGATGGGGTTCGCCGCCGCGCTGCCGATTGGCCGGCCAGAAGCCCGCCGCCTTGAATCCGAGCAGCCCCTGGGCCTGCACGTCGCCGGACTTGATGCCGAACACGCCGCCGGTCCCCAGCGCCTCGCGCACCACCGGGAATACGCGGCCCTCGCGGTCGCTGTGCAGCATGAAGGCCTCGCGCACCGCACCGAGCACGTCGTCGTGGAAGAGGAGGGCGTCGACCTGGTTCTTGTCGAGCAGCAGGAGCCGGGCGTCGGCGGGCGCGATGGAGGATGTCATCTGGAAATACTATCTATCTCCAGACAAAAAATCAAAAATGAGCGAGAGGCGATCCGGTCAGCGCCCCGTGTGCACCTTGATCCGGATCGTCGCCACGTTCCAGCCCCGGTTTCTCAGGCGGGTCACGAGCATCGGCGAGAGCTGGCGCAGCTTGGCAGCGGCGGCGCTGCCCTTGACCAGCAGGCACCAGACGTCGCCCTCGGCCGGCCCGGCCTGCACGGCCGGGCGCATGGCCGGCGGGATCAGGCCTTCCACGGCCTTCAGCCGTTCGGCAGTGTCGCGCGCACGTGCCATCAGGCTGCCCAGCGTGGGGGCGCCTTCCGCAGCTTCCTGCAGTGAAATGGCGGGGGGAAGTCGGCGATACATCGGTAATCCAGGGGTTAGAAACAAGACAGCTAAAATGCCCGGTTTGCCGGTGCTTGCGCCGGGAAAAGGCTGCTTGCTTTCATGGAAAGCGCGCCCAACTGCTTTCACCATATCTTAGGGAATCCGGTCGAAGTGCCTGCCGTACCTCATCAGGCGCCCGCCCATCTCCACCCATGGCAACCAACTTCCTGACCCAGATTTTCGGCAGTCGCAACGACCGGCTGCTCAAGCAGTATCGCAAGACGGTGGAACGCATCAATGCGCTCGAACCCGCGTTCGAGAAGCTCAGCGACGACGCACTGCGCGCCAAGACCCAGGAGTTCAAGGACCGCATCGCCAAGGGCGAGACCCTCGACGCCCTGCTGCCCGAAGCCTTCGCCACGGTGCGCGAGGGCTCCAAGCGCGTCATGAAGATGCGCCACTTCGACGTCCAGCTGCTCGGCGGCATGGCGCTGCACAACGGCAAGATCTCCGAAATGCGCACCGGCGAAGGCAAGACGCTGACCGCCACGCTGCCGGTGTACCTGAATGCGCTGTCCGGCAAGGGCGTGCACGTGGTCACGGTGAACGACTACCTCGCCAACCGCGACGCGACCTGGATGGGCCGCCTCTACAACTTCCTCGGCCTGACGGTGGGCATCAACCTGCCGCAGATGCCGCGCGAGGAAAAGCAGGCCGCCTACCGCAGCGACATCACCTACGGCACGAACAACGAGTACGGCTTCGACTATCTGCGCGACAACATGGTCTACGAGCCGGGCGACCGGGTCCAGCGCGGGCTGAACTACGCGATCGTCGACGAGGTGGACTCGATCCTGATCGACGAGGCACGCACGCCGCTGATCATCAGCGGCCAGGCCGAAGACCACACCGATCTCTACCTCGCCATCAACAAGGTGGTGCCGCTGCTCAAGAAGCAGGAAGGCGAAGCCGACCCGCGCACCGGCGAGGGCGTCACGGTGCCCGGCGACTTCACGGTCGACGAGAAGACGCACCAGGTGTTCCTGACCGAGGACGGCCACGAGAACGCCGAGCGCCTGCTGAGCGAATTCAAGCTGCTGCCCGAAGGCGCGTCGCTCTACGACCCGGCCAACATCACGCTGATGCACCACCTGAACGCGGCGCTGCGCGCCCGTCACCTCTACCACCGCGACCAGCACTACGTGGTGCAGCAGGGCGAGGTGGTGATCGTCGACGAGTTCACCGGCCGCCTCATGAGCGGCCGCCGCTGGAGCGACGGCCTGCACCAGGCCGTGGAAGCCAAGGAAGGCGTGGAGATCCAGGCCGAGAACCAGACCCTGGCCTCCATCACCTTCCAGAACTACTTCCGCCTGTATTCCAAGCTCGCCGGCATGACCGGCACGGCCGACACCGAGGCCTACGAGTTCCAGGAGATCTACGGCCTCGAGACCGTCATCATCCCGCCGAACCGCACGAGCAAGCGCGAGGACCAGCTCGACCGCGTCTACAAGACCACGCGGGAGAAGTACGAGGCGGCGATCCAGGACATCCGCGAGTGCTACGAGCGCGGCCAGCCTGTGCTGGTGGGCACCTCGTCCATCGAGAACTCCGAGATCATCGACGGCCTGCTCACCCAGGCGGGCCTGCCGCACCAGGTGCTCAACGCCAAGCAGCATGCGCGCGAGGCCGACATCGTGGCGCAGGCCGGCCGCACGAAGATGATCACCATCGCGACCAACATGGCCGGCCGCGGTACCGACATCGTGCTGGGCGGCAACATCGAGAAGATGATCGAGGCCATCGAGAACGACGAAGGCCGCGACGAGGCGGCCAAGCAGGCCGACATCGCCCACATCCGCGCCGAGTGGACCAAGGACCACGAGTTCGTGAAGTCGCTCGGCGGCCTGCGCATCATCGCCACCGAGCGCCACGAGTCGCGCCGCATCGACAACCAGCTGCGCGGCCGTTCGGGCCGCCAGGGGGACCCCGGCTCCTCGCGCTTCTACCTGAGCCTGGACGATCCGCTGATGCGCATCTTCGCGGGCGACCGCGTGAAGGCGATCATGGACCGCCTGAAGATGCCCGACGGCGAAGCGATCGAGGCCGGCATCGTCACGCGCAGCATCGAGAGCGCGCAGCGCAAGGTCGAGGCGCGCAACTTCGACATCCGCAAGCAGCTGCTCGAGTACGACGACGTGTCGAACGACCAGCGCAAGGTGATCTACCAGCAGCGCAACGACATCCTCGACGCGGGCGACCTCACGGCGCAGATCGCCGCGCTGCGCGAAGGCTGCTTCACCGACCTCGTGCGCCAGTACGTGCCGGCCGAGTCGGTCGAGGAGCAGTGGGACCTCGAAGGCCTGGAGAAGACGCTCTTCAACGAGTGGGGCATCGACATGCCGCTCAAGAAGGAGGTCGAGGCTTCCGAGGCCGTCTCCGACGAGGACATCGTCGAGAAGGTGCTCAAGGCCGCCAACGAGACCTTCGACGCCAAGGTCGCGCTGATCGGCCAGGAGAACTTCACCCAGTTCGAGCGCATGGTGCTGCTGCAGAGCATCGACACCCACTGGCGCGAACACCTGGCATCGCTCGACTACCTGCGCCAGGGCATCCACCTGCGCGGCTACGCGCAGAAGCAACCCAAGCAGGAATACAAGCGCGAGGCCTTCGAACTCTTCGGCCAGCTGCTCGATTCGGTCAAGAACGAAGTCACGCGCCAGCTCATGACGGTGCGCGTGCAGTCGAGCGAGCAGCTCGAGGAGGCTGCCGAAGCGCTGGAGAGCCGCGGCGAGAACGTCTCGAACATCACCTACTCGGCGCCGACCGAGACGGGCGAGGTCGAAGTCCGCGTCGACGAGGAGAGCCAGCGCCGCGCCGCCGCCACCGGGCTTGCCGCGGGTGCCGCCGCCTTCGCCCGCGTCGGCCGCAACGACCCCTGCCCCTGCGGCAGCGGTAAGAAGTACAAGCAGTGCCACGGCAAGCTCACCTGAAGTAGGGATACTCCCGCAGGCGCGCCGCACTCCGTGTGGCCGCCGGCCCCTCGCGGGGGGCGATGCCGGCGGACCGGCAAGGCCGGCTCCGCGGTATCCCGGGCGACGAAGAGTGCGTCGTGTCGGTGCCGATGAAAGATTGATACGCCAGAAGGAATAAGTGCCATGCCCGTGAACCTGTCCGCTCCCGATCCTGCCGCCCTGTTCGCGGTGCCCGGCGTCCGCATCGGCGTGGCCGAAGCCGGCGTGCGCAAGGCCAATCGCAAGGACCTGACGGTCGTGCTGATCGACGAGGGCTCGGCCGTCGGCGGCGTGTTCACGCAGAACCGCTTCTGCGCCGCGCCCGTGCAGGTCTGCCGCGACCACCTGACCGCGAACCACGGCATCCGCGCGATGGTCATCAACACCGGCAACGCCAATGCAGGCACCGGTGAAGACGGACTGATGCGCACCCGCTCCACCTGCATCGCGCTGGCGCGCAAGCTGGAGATCTCGCCCGAGCAGATCCTGCCGTTCTCCACCGGCGTGATCATGGAGCCGCTGCCCGTCGACCGCATCGAGGCCGGCCTTCCCGCCGCCCTGGCCGATGCCAGGGAGGACAACTGGGCGCGCGCGGCCGAAGGCATCATGACCACCGACACGATTCCGAAGGCATTCAGCCAGCGGGTGCAGGTCGGCGGCGCCACCGTCACCATCACCGGCATCAGCAAGGGCGCCGGCATGATCCGCCCGAACATGGCGACCATGCTGGGCTTCCTGGCGACCGACGCGAAGATCGATCCCTCGCTGATCCAGCCGCTGGCGAAGCAGCTGGCCGATGCCTCTTTCAACCGCGTGACCATCGACGGCGACACCTCCACGAACGACTCGTTCGTGGTCATCGCGACCCAGAAGGCCGCCCACGCGGCCATCACCTCGCTCGACTCCGCCGACGGCAAGGCCCTCGTGGCCGCCATGCAGGAGGTTGCCCGAAAGCTGGCGCAGGCCATCGTTCGCGACGGCGAGGGCGCGACCAAGTTCATCACCGTGCAGGTCGAAGGCGGCAAGGACGCCGCCGAGTGCAGGCAGGTGGCCTATGCCGTGGCGCATTCGCCGCTGGTCAAGACGGCCTTCTACGCCAGCGACCCGAACCTGGGCCGCATCCTGGCGGCCGTGGGCTACGCGGGTATCGCCGACCTCGACCAGACTGGCATCGACCTGTTCCTCGACGACGTGCACGTGGCCGTCAAGGGCGGGCGCAACCCGTCGTACCGCGAGGAGGACGGCCAGCGCGTGATGAAGCAGAGCGAGATCACGGTGCGCATCGGCCTGGGCCGCGGCAAGGCCAGCGAAACCGTGTGGACCTGCGACTTCAGCCACGAATACGTGACGATCAACGCCGATTACAGATCCTGATGACCCCCACGCTCCGCACTTCGTGTCGTCGCTGCCCCCCGAGGGGGCGCTCTACGCCCTTCGGGCGGTCGGGCGGGCGCAGATGAACGAGCAGTTCCAACGGCTGATCGAACGCGCCGAGCAGCTCATCACCCGCATCGAATCGATCCTTCCGCAACCGCTGGCGGAGCCCGCCGACTGGAACGCGTCCATCGCCTGGCGCTATCGCCGCCGCAGCTCGGGCCACGGCGTGCTCGAGCCCGTGAAGCACGTGGCGGCGATGTCGCTCGATTCGCTGAAGGAAATCGACGTCCAGAAGGAAAAGATCGCGCGCAACACGCAGCAGTTCGTCGAGGGCAAGCCCGCCAACAACGTGCTGCTGACGGGCGCGCGCGGCACGGGCAAGTCGTCGCTGATCCGCGCCTGCCTGCAGACCTACGCGCCGCAGGGGCTGCGCCTGATCGAGGTGGACAAGGCCGAGCTCACCGACCTGCCCGACATCGTCGAGGTGGTCTCGCAGCGGCCCGAGAAATTCATCGTGTTCAGCGACGACCTGAGCTTCGACGAGGGCGAGCCGGGCTACAAGGCGCTGAAGTCGATCCTCGACGGCTCCATCGCGGCCTCGACGCCCAACGTGCTGATCTACGCGACCAGCAACCGGCGCCACCTCCTGCCCGAGTACATGAAGGACAACCTCTCGTACACCCACACCGAGGACGGCGAAGTCCACCCCGGCGAGGTGATCGAGGAAAAGATCTCGC
The DNA here is from genome assembly GCF_052044195.1 of Variovorax sp. 22077. Taxonomy (NCBI): domain Bacteria; kingdom Pseudomonadati; phylum Pseudomonadota; class Betaproteobacteria; order Burkholderiales; family Comamonadaceae; genus Variovorax; species Variovorax sp. 22077. Next base: position 25,890 of record NZ_JBQEQC010000023.1, on the reverse strand, counting down.
TGTCGGAGCGCTTCGGCCTCTGGGTGAGCTTCTATCCCTTCAGCCAGAACGAATACCTGACGATCGTGGGCCAGTGGCTCTCGTCGTTCGGCATGGACGACGCCACCATCGCGGCGGCGCGGCCCGAGGCGCTCGTGTGGGCGCTGGAGCGCGGCTCGCGCAGCGGCCGCGTGGCCTACCAGTTCGCGCGTGACTACGCGGGGCGGAGCAAGGCGTGAGCGAACAGGCCCGCAAGCACACGGAGGTCGCGGTCGGCGTGCTGATCCGCCTGTCCGACGATGCGCTGCTGCTTTCCACCCGGCCCGAGGGCAAGGCCTACGCGGGCTTCTGGGAGTTTCCCGGCGGCAAGATCGAGGCGGGCGAGACGGTCGAGGAGGCGCTGCGGCGTGAGCTGCAGGAAGAGCTCGGCATCACCATCGACGGCGCCGAGGTCTGGAAGGTGACCGAGCACGACTATCCGCACGCGCTGGTGCGTCTGCACTGGTGCAAGGTCACGGCCTGGAGCGGCGAGTTCGAGATGCGCGAAGGCCAGCGCATGGCCTGGCAGCAGTTGCCGCTGGACGTGGCGCCGGTGCTGCCGGGCGCGTTCCCGGTGCTGCAGTGGCTGTCGGAAGAGCGCGGCCTGCCGTTCGTGGCGCCGCCGGTGGTCGCGCCTGCCGACGCGCCGGCCAGCTGATCGCTTGATGCATCCCAAGTACCGTCCGGACATCGACGGCCTGCGGGCAATCGCCGTGGGCTCGGTACTGGTCTACCACGCCTTCCCGACGGCGCTGATGGGCGGCTTCATCGGGGTCGACATCTTCTTCGTGATCTCGGGCTTCCTGATCACGACCATCATTCTCCAGAGCCTCGCGGCGGGCGACTTCAGCTACCGCGACTTCTACGCGCGGCGCATCCGGCGGATTTTCCCGGCGCTGATCGTGGTGCTGTTCGCCACGCTGTGCGCGGGCTGGTACCTGCTGCTGTCCGACGAGTTCGCCGAGCTCGGCAAGCAGACCGTGGGCGGCGCCGCCTTCGTCGCCAACTTCGTGTTCTGGGGCGAGTCGGGCTACTTCGACACGGCGGCCGAGACCAAGCCGCTGCTGCACCTGTGGTCGCTGGGCATCGAGGAGCAGTTCTACATCTTCTGGCCGCTGCTGCTGGGGCTCGCCTGGCGCAAGCGCTGGCCGATCGTGCGCGTGGTGCTGGCGGTGGCGGCGGTCTCGTTCCTGGTGAACGTGACCACGGTGCATCCGCTGCCGGCAGCGTCGTTCTACTCGCCGGCTTCCCGTTTCTGGGAGCTGATGGTGGGCGGCATCCTGGCCTGCATGCGGCTGAAGCCGCCGGCGCCGAGCGCGTGGCGCAGCCACCTGCAGTCGGCGCTGGGCGTGGGGCTGATCGTCCTGGGGCTGGTGATGATCCGCAGCAACAAGTCCTTCCCGGGCTGGTGGGCGCTGCTGCCTACGCTGGGCGCGGTGAGCTGCATCGCCGCCGGGCCGAACGGCGTGCTCAACAAGTACCTGCTGTCGAACCGGGTGATGGTGTGGATCGGCCTCATCAGCTATCCGCTGTACCTGTGGCACTGGCCGCTGCTGGCCTTCGTGCGCATCGTCGAGGCCGACCCGCTGCATCCCTCGCCGGTCTACCGCGCCTGTGCGATGGTGGCCGCCGTGCTGCTGGCCTGGGCCACCTACCGCTTCGTGGAGCGGCATACCCGAAGTCGCTCAGGCACGGGCGTCCTCAAGGCGCTGGGCGCGGGCATGGTGCTGATCGCCGCGCTGGGCACCGCGATCTTCTTCGGCGTGCCCGGACCCCGCAACGACAGTGAGCGGCTGCAGATCGTCGCCAACGCCACGCTGGACGCCGACTACTACGCCGGCTTCAAGCTCGACCAGATCGGCGAGCAGCTGGTCTACAAGACCGGCGGTGGGCCGAAGCGCGTGCTCTTCCTGGGCGACAGCCACGTGCAGCAGTACGCGCCGCGCATCATGGAGCTGTCCCGCACGCTGTCGATGCCCGACAGGTCGGCCTGGTTCGTGACCCAGGGCGCCTGCCCCGCGGTGCCGGGCGTGCAAGCCGACAAGAACATCGGCTGCGCCGAGCGGCGCGACGCGATGCTGGCCTATGCCCTGACGCCCGAGGTCGACTCGGTGGTGATCGGCGGCTGCTGGAACTGCTACTTCGTCGGCCACGGCGCGCTGGAGTACTACTTCCGTGGACCCGACAACAAGGTCCATCCGTTCCAGGGCGGCGACGGCATCGAGCGCTCGCTGGCCTCGCTGGAAGCCACGCTGCGCGAGCTGGCACGGCACAAGAAGGTCTTCCTGCTGCTCGACAACCCCGGCGGCCCCGAGTTCACGCCCAAGCGCCTGATCGAAGGCAGCCGCCTCACTCACATGGAAGCCATGACCTCCGCGCCGACCGCGCCGCTGCCGGCCGACCAGAAGGCGCTCAACGACAGGCTGCGCGCCATCGCCGAGGCGAGCGGCGCGGAGCCCATCGATGCGATGGCGGTGCTGTGCAGGGACGGCAGCCATTGCCTTGTCACGCTGCCCGACGGCGCGCCTGCCTACAAGGACGCCGACCACCTGCGGCCGCGCTACACGCGCGAAGAGGCGAGCTACTTCGACCGCACCGTGCGCAGCGCCCCGGCGCAGCAGCCGTCGCGCTGATCGGCCCTTCGCCCGCAGCCGACCGACCGATCGAAGAAGACCCAGCGACCATGCATCCCAAGTACCGCCCGGACATCGACGGCCTGCGAGCCATCGCGGTCGGCTCGGTGCTGGCGTACCACGCCTTCCCGAGCCTGCTGCCGGGCGGCTTCATCGGCGTCGACATCTTCTTCGTGATCTCGGGCTTCCTGATCACGACCATCCTCCTGCAGAGCCTGGCGGCGGGCGACTTCAGCTACCGCGACTTCTATGCGCGCCGCATCCGGCGGATCTTCCCGGCGCTGGTGCTGGTGCTGCTGGCGACGCTGGCCTTCGGCTGGTACGTGCTGCTGCCGGGCGAGTTCTCGCAGTTGGGCAAGCAGACGACGGGCGGCGCCGCCTTCTTCGCCAACCTCGTCTTCCTGGGCGAGGCCGGCTACTTCGACGCCACGGCCGAGACCAAGCCGCTGCTGCACCTGTGGTCGCTGGGCATCGAGGAGCAGTTCTACATCTTCTGGCCCCTGCTGCTGGGGCTGGCCTGGCGCAAGCGCTGGCCGATCCTGCGCGTGACGCTGGCGGTGGCGACGGTTTCCTTTCTCGTCAACGTGCTGACGGTGCAGCCGCACCGCGCTGCCGCCTTCTATTCGCCGCTGTCGCGCGCCTGGGAGCTGATGGCGGGCGGGCTGCTGGCGGTCATGCAGCTGCAGGCCGCCGCGGCGGCCGGCCAGGGGCAGGCGGGCGGCCGCGTGTGGAAGAGGCACCTGCAGTCGATCGTCGGCATCGCGCTGATCGTGCTCGGCCTCTTCATGACGCGCAGCACGAAGGCGTTCCCGGGCTGGTGGGCGCTGCTGCCGGTACTCGGCGCGGCGAGCTGCATCGCGGCGGGGCCGGGCGGGGTGCTGAACAAGTACCTGCTGTCGAACCGGGTGATGGTGTGGATCGGCCTCGTCAGCTATCCGCTTTACCTTTGGCATTGGCCGCTGCTGTCCTACGCGCGCATCGTGACCGGCGGCGAGCCGCCGCTGCAGTTGCGCATCGTGCTGGCGGTGGCCTCGATCGTGCTGGCCTGGGCCACGTATCGCTTCCTGGAGCGCTTCGTCAAGCTGCACCTCTCGCAGGCGATACTGCGCGGGCTGGCGGGTGCGGGCGCGGCGCTGGCGCTGGCCGGCGTCATTGTTTTCCTGGGCACGCCGACGCCGCGCCACGACAGCCCGGCCCTGCAGGCGGTGGCCGACGCGACCCGCGAGGACAACTACTACGACGGCTTCGAGGAAGCCGCGCTGGGCAACCAGTTCGTCTACCGTGCCGGCAGCGGCAAGCGCAACGTGCTGCTGATCGGCGACAGCCACGTCGAGCAGTACGCGCCCCGCGCGCTCGAGCTGGTGCGTACGCAGCCCGACAAGGCGCGCACCATCTACTTCGCGACCAAGGGCTCGTGCCCGCCGGTGCCGGGCCTGTTCAGCGGCCTGGACACCGGCTGCGACGAGCGGCGCACCGCGGTGCTCGAGCTGGCGCTCAAGCCCGAGATCGACTCGGTCGTGCTGGGTGCGTGCTGGAGCTGCTACTTCACCGGCGCCGGTCCGACGGTGAACTACTTCGTCGACGACCGCAAGGCCGTGCACCCGTTCATCGGCGGCGACGGGATCGAGCAGTCGCTCAGGTCGCTGGGCGAGGTGCTGAAGCGGCTGTCGGCGGTCAAGCCGGTCTACCTGGTGCTCGGCAACCCGGTGGGAATGGATTTCGATCCGCTGCGGCAGATCGAGGGAAGCCGCCTGGGACGCATGACAGCGGAATCCGGACGGCTCAGGGCACCGATGCCGCAGGACCAGGCGCAGTTCAATGCACGCCTGAAGCAGGTGGCCGAGGCCAACGGCGCGCGGGTCATAGAGCCCTTCGCCAGCCTGTGCGCTGGCGGCGAATGCATCCGCAGCATGCCCGACGACGGTTCGCCGGCCTACAAGGACATCGGCCACCTGAGGCCGCGCTATGCGCGCAGCTTCGCGACGTACATCGATCCGGCGCTGCTGGACGATGGCGTGGCCGGCAAATAACCAGCCGCTGCACCGTGCGGCCTCATCGGCCTGCCGGTCCGCCGTTTCTTTCTGCTTACTGGATCTTGGGATCGCCGAAAGGCTCGTCGTCCGGCGGCGCTTCGGCCGGCATGCGGAATTCCTCGCTGGCCCAGGCGCCCAGGTCGATGCCCTTGCAGCGCGCGCTGCAGAAGGGCCGGTAGGCATTGCTGGGGGCGTAGATGCTGTCGCCGCCGCAGGTCGGGCAGCGCACGATGCGCTCGCCCCTTTCATTCACGCCAACGGTCATGCGCAGAGGGTGAGCTCGAAGGGCGCGTCTTCCGAGCTCTGTTGCAGGCGGTCGTCCTTGTCGTGGCGCATCAGGCGCACCGAGACCATGAGGCGGTTGCCGCTGATTTCAGGAATGAGCCCCAGCTTGGGGTCGATGCGCAGGCGCAGCAGCTGGAAGCTGCGGCCCTGGGGCAGGTTCTGCTGGAACTGGCCGTTGACCGCGATCACCTTGTAGGGCACGTCGGCGTCGCGCAGCAGCTTGAGCAGCAGGTAGATCGACGAGGCCAGCGGCGACAGCGTGTTCGACCAGCGCTCCAGGTCGGCGCGCCGGCTGGCGGCCGGGCGGTGCTGCCAGGCGTAGTAGGCAGGCAGGTCGAATTCACAGGTGCCGCCCGGAATGCCGGCGCGGCTGCGGATGCTCATGAGCCACTCGTTCTCGGTCAGCGCCTGGCCGGCCTTGCCGGCGACGCTGTTGAGCGCGGCGAAGTTGCCTTCGAGCTGGCCGATGACCTGGTCGAGCACGGCCTCGGCGATCGCCGGATTGCCCCGGTAGCCGTTGAAGACGTTCTTGTGCTTGTCCAGGTCGCGCAGCACGTCGGCCTTGAGGTCGGCGCGCGCAGCGACGTCCATGATCTCGAAGATCGTGACCAGGGCGTAGTGGTGCGACAGGGGAGATTCGGCCGGCACCAGCTCGCCGAGGCGGCGGAACAGGTGCTCGAGCCGCAGGTACGTGCGGATGCGCTCGTTGAAGGGGTACTCGTAGAGGATCACGCGTATCGGTTTTTCACGTCGGGTTCGGGCTCATTGCGTCTTGGGGGCCGGTGGCGGGAACACCTCGCGCACAGCCTCCAGCATACGCTCCCCGAAAAGAATGTAACCCCGGGTCGACACATGTGTCTCGTTGGCAGGAAAAAGATCCTTCATCTTGAAGCGATTCTGTTCCGCCAGCGCGAACAGGTCCGGTCCGATATTTTGCGGGTTGAACGCAGCCCGGAACTCGTCGGCATGGTTTTGTTGCAAATACACGCTGGTCTTGTTGGGCACGACCATCCACACCACCTTGTAGGGCGCTGCGGTGCTCTCGAAGCGCTTCATGAACTTCGCGGATTCGGCCGTCAGCGCCGGATTGACGCGGTCCTCGGCGGTCATCAGCAGCTTGTCGCAGGCGCGATGGCTGAACTGCTTGCAGCCGTCGGGCACCACGCGTGCGTCGATCAGCGGGCCCCAGCGCTCGGGCGTGTTGGTCCAGCTGTCGGAGGCCAGGATCTCCTTCGTGTTCTTGTAGGTCAGCCAGCCGCTGAGCAGCTGAGCGTCCCAGTTGAGCTGGAAGCCGGGGGCTGGCCTGGACGGGTTCTCGAAGGGCGGCGGCGTCGGCTTGAACGCGTGCTTCATGGTCCTGCACGACTCGGACTTCTCGATGCGGTCGGAAAGCAGCCGCTCGATGCTCTCGACGATCACCACCTTGCCCTTGAAGCCTGACTTCTGGAGCCAGCCCGAGAAGTCGTCGCAGAGCACGCCGCCCAGGTTGTCCCAGTGCGTGGTGGTGACCTTGTAGCCCGCACCCACGAGCTTCGACTGCCAGGCGTAGCGTACCGAGAAGCTGTCGCCGATCACCAGGATGTCGGATTCGGTGATGGGCCAGGTCTTGACGTCGGCGTCGGGAATGGGCGGCGGCGGCTCGTGCCAGCCGAACTCGCGCTCGGAAATGCGCCCGATGCGGGTCAGGTCGCCGTACGGAATGGGCGTGAGCAGGCTGACGAGCAGCAAGGCGCAGCACACCAGGTAGCCCGCGGCGAAGATGCGAAGCCAGGTCTTGGCCGATTTCGTGTCTTCCATCTCAGCCCCCCACCGCGCTCCGCCTGATCTGCGCTGCATGAATCGAGCGCGCTCCACTCGCGGGACGCCGTGGAACCGGCTTTGCCGGGCCACCGGCGTCGCCCCCGGCGAGGGGGTTGGAGAAGCGACACGAATTGCGCGAAGCCTGGGGGAGTTTCATTTCAGAACTGGAAATAGAGGAAGGGGCTGTAGCTGCCGAACTTCGACACGCACAGGCCAAACAGGTAGACGCAGCCCAGGCCGGTGACCCAGGTGGCCAGGCGCTGCAGGCGCGGGCGACCGGCCAGGCCTGCGACCGCAGGAATCCAGCGGTCGAGCGTGATCGTGGGCGGCAGCGCCAGGCAGATCACGATGGCCACGAGCAGAGTCTGGAAGAACTCGGGCTTGCGGAACGGCACGCGGAATTCGCTGAAGGCCGACACAGGGGCACCGTGCATGCCCAGCATGCCCTTGTAGATCTCGATGGCGGCCGACATGCTGTCGGCGCGGAACACCACCCAGGCGATCATCACGCAGACGAAGGTGATGAACCATCCGATCACGCGGCCGTACCAGGTGGTCTCGGTCCTGCCGCGCCGCACCTTGGCGTTCCAGAAGTGGTTGACCATCAGGTAGAAGCCGTGCAGCGCGCCCCAGATCACGAAGGTCCAGGCGGCGCCGTGCCACAGGCCGCCCAGCAGCATCGTCAGGAACAGGTTGATGTAGCGCCGCGCCGGGCCCTTGCGGTTGCCGCCCAGCGGCACGTAGAGGTAGTCGCGCAGGAAGGTCGACAGCGAGATGTGCCAGCGCCGCCAGAACTCGATCATGTTGGTCGACTTGTAGGGCGAGCGGAAGTTGAGCGGCAGCTGCACCCCGACGCACAGCGACAGGCCCACGGCCATGTCGGAGTAGCCCGAGAAGTCGAAGTAGATCTGCATCGTGTACGCCAGCACCCCGAACCACGCCGTGTACAGGGAAGGCATCACGCCTTCGTGCACGCCCTTGAACATCATGTCGGCGTACTGGCCCATCGGGTCGGCGATCAGCATCTTCTTGCCCAGGCCGAAGACGAAGATGCCCAGGCCCAGCGCGATGTTGTTGGCGTTGATCCGGTAGGTGGCCGGGTTGTTGAACTGCGGCATCATCTGCGCGTGATGCAGCACCGGGCCCGCGATCAGGTGCGGGAAGTAGGTCACGAACAGCACGTAGTGGATGAAGCTGCGCTCGTGCACCTTGCCCTGCCAGCAGTCGACCAGGAAAGCGATCTGGGTGAAGGTATAGAACGAGATGCCGATCGGCAGGACGATGTGCACCAGGTCGATCTGCGGCAGGCCCGCAGCGGCCAACCCGGCATCGATGTTCTCGAGGAAGAAGTTGGCGTACTTGAAGACCGCCAGCACCCCGAGGTTGACCACCAGCGCGACGATCAGCAGCGTCTTGCGGTACTTGTCCTCGCGGCTGGGCGAGGGGGTGAGCCGCAGCCCGAACCAGTAGTTGACGCAGATCGACCCCAGCAGCAGCGGAAGCGCCTTGACGCTCCACCAGCCATAGAAGAAGAGGGAGGCCAGTGCCAGGAACCCCGCCGCCGACCGGGGGCTGCGCGCACCGATCAGGAAGAAGCCGATCAGGACCAGCGGGAAGAAAACGAAGATGAAGGGGTACGAATTGAAAAGCATCGTGAGGGGCGCTTGGGCATGCGCCGTTTGACGTGATCGTCCTTTTGCCGTCGCGGCGTCAACCCCAAATTATCGCGTGCCCGACTTAGCCCACCTTTCCCAGAAACCCCGGACCTCCTGAGCGAGTTCCTCCAGGGTCAGGGACTCGTTGTAGATCACGGCATCCGCCGCCGCCCGGCGCGCCCGTCGGGTGGCCTGCTGCGCGATCACCGCCTTGACCGCCTCCGGCGCCCAGCCGGAGCGTGCAACGACGCGTTCCAACTGCGTTTCCTCGGTGGCGTCGACCACCAGCACCCGGTCGACGATGGCGCGCCAGCGCCCGGACTCGACCAGCAGGGGAACGTCGAACACGACGACCGCATCCTCGCCGGCGGCCGCGGCCTGCCGCTGGGTTTCGGCTCCGATCAGCGGATGGAGGATGGATTCGAGCCGGGCCTTGGCGCCTGCGTCCGCGAACACGATCTGACGCATGGCGGCACGGTCCAGGCCGCCGGCCGCGTCGATGACGCCAGGGCCGAAGGCGGCCTCCAGCGCGGGCATCGCGATGCCGCCCGGCAGTGCGATGGACCGCGCGATGGCGTCCGTGTCCACGAGAACCGCTCCCTGGGCCACCAGGAGCCCGGCGACGGTGCTCTTGCCGCTGCCGATACCGCCCGTCAGGCCGATGCGCCGCACCACCATGCGGATGTCAGCGGATCAGTGCGCCCAGGGGGAAGGCGAACGGAATCCACTGCCTCACGACTTCCGGGCCTGCCGCCAGGCAGACGAGGCCCGCGCCGGCCAGGAAGGGGCCGAAGGCGATCGGGATGTCCTTGTGCGCCAGCTTGCCGGCGACGCGCAATGCGATGCCGATCACCGCGCCCACCAGCGAAGAGACGAGGATGATCGCGATGAGGTAGTCGGCACCGAGCCATGCACCCAGCGCAGCCAGCAGCTTGAAGTCTCCATAGCCCATGCCTTCCTTGCCCGTGACCAGGCGAAAGGCATGGTACACAAGCCACAGGCTCAGGTAGCCGAACACGGCGCCCCAGACGGCGGAACCCAGGGAGACGCCGGTCCAGCCCATGGCCGCGCCGATCAGCCCAAGCCACAGCAAGGGGTAGTTGAGCGAATCGGGCAGGAACTGCGTGTCGAAATCGATCAGGAACTGGCAGATCAGGAGGGCCCCGAACGCCGCCCACAGCGCCCCGGCGGGCGTGATGCCGAAACGCCAGGCGCACAGGGCGAACAGGGCGCCGGAGATCAGCTCGACCAGCGGATAGCGCAGGCTGATCGGAGTCTTGCACGAAGAGCAGCGCCCGCGCAGCACGGCGTAGCTCAGCACGGGGATGTTCTCGTACCAGCGGATCCGGTGGCCGCAGGCACCGCAGCGCGAAGCAGGGCGCATCAGGTCGAAAGGAGGCTGCTTCTCTACGAGGTCGGCGGCCTTGTCGGCCGCGGCCTCCAACCCCGCGGGTGCCACGACCTTCGGCCCGAAGGCGAGCGTCCACAGCGACGGCGCCTCCTTGGAGGACATCAGATTGGCGACTGCGTCGGCGAGCCATTCCCGATACATCATCACCGGCACGCGGTAGATGACGACGTTCAGGAAGCTTCCGATCAACAACCCCAGGACACCGGCGAAAGCGGTGTCGAACTCCCGCGAAACCAGCATCAAACGACCTGGCCGAGCTTGAAGATGGGCAGGTACATGGAGACCACGATGCCGCCGATGATCGTGCCGAGGAAGACGATGATGATCGGCTCCATCAGGCTGGAGAGACCGGCGACCATGTCGTCCACCTCGGATTCATAGAAGTCGGCGGCCTTGCCGAGCATGTGGTCGATGGAGCCGGATTCCTCGCCGATGGCGGTCATCTGGATCACCATGGACGGGAACAGGTTGACGTTGGTCATGGCGGCCGTGAGGCTGGTGCCGGTGGACACCTCCTGCTGGATCTTCGCCGTGGCGTCGCCGTAGACGGTGTTGCCCGAAGCGCCGCCCACGGAGTCGAGCGCTTCGACCAGCGGGACGCCGGCAGCGAACATGGTGGCCAGGGTGCGGGTCCAGCGGGCGACGCAGGATTTTTCGATGAGGACGCCGAAGACCGGGATCTTCAGTAACAGTCGGTCCATGAATCTTTGTACGCGCTCGTTGCGCTTCCACGCTTGTAGGAAGAAGTAAATACCACCACCTAGGCTACCGAAGATAAGCCACCAGTAAGCAACAAAGAATTCACTAACACCCATCACGAACAGCGTAGGTGCAGGAAGGTCGGCACCGAACGATGTGAACACTTCCTTGAACGCCGGGATCACGAAGATCATGATGATCGCCACTACCACGAAGGCCACGACGATCACGGAGGTGGGATACATCAGCGCCGACTTGATCTTCGACTTGATCGCCTCGGTCTTCTCCATGTAGGTGGCCAGCCGGTCCAGCAGTTCTTCCAGAATACCCGCCGCTTCGCCAGCCTCCACCAGGTTGCAATAGAGGTTGTCGAAGTACTTCGGAAACTTGCGGAACGCGGATGAGAGCGACGTACCGGTTTCCACGTCGCTGCGGATGTCGTTGAGCAGCTTGGCAACGCTCGCGTTGGCATTGCCGCGACCCACGATGTCGAACGACTGCATCAGCGGCACGCCTGCCTTCATCATCGTGGCCAGTTGGCGCGTGAAGATCGCGATGTCCTTCGGCTTGATCGCCTTGCCCGAGCGCATGCGGCGCTTCTTGATCTTGGAGGCGAGCACGCCCTGGCGACGCAGCGCGGCCTGCACCTGGTTCTCGCCGGCCGCACGAAGTTCGCCACGTACCAGCTTGCCGTTGCGGTCCTTGCCTTCCCACTCGAAGACATATTCCTTGTGGGTGGGCTGGGTGCGGGAGGATGCCACTGTAGCCATTCGATCTCCGGTGTTCGGTATGTTCGTTATTCGTTGGTGCAGGCCACCACTTCTTCCAGCGAAGTGAGACCTTGCATGACCTTGCGCAGGCCCGACTGCCGCAGGGAGCGCACGCCCTCGGCCTCGGACTGCAGGGCGATGTCGAGCGCGCTGCCGTCGCGCAGGATGATTTCCTGGATGGCTTCCGAGATCGGCATCACCTGGTAGATGCCGACGCGGCCCTTGTAGCCGCTGTTGCAGGCGGAGCAGCCGACGGGGCGGTAGGGCTTCCAGGATCCGTCCAGCTCCTCTTCCTTGAAGCCGGCGTCCAGCAGCGTTTCACGCGGAATGTCGGCCGGGAGCTTGCAGACCGTGCACAGGCGGCGCGCGAGGCGCTGGGCGGTGATCAGGATCACGCTCGACGCGATGTTGAACGGTGCGATGCCCATGTTGCGCATCCGCGTGAGCGTGGTGGGCGCGTCGTTGGTGTGCAGCGTGGATAGCACGAGGTGGCCGGTCTGCGCAGCCTTGATCGAGATGTCGGCGGTTTCCAGGTCGCGGATTTCGCCGACCATGATGATGTCGGGATCCTGGCGCAGGAAGGCGCGCAGCGCGGCCGCGAAGGTCAGGCCCGCACGCTCGTTGACGTTCACCTGGTTGACGCCGGGCAGGTTGATTTCGGACGGGTCTTCGGCCGTCGCGATGTTCACGCCCGGCTGATTCAGCAGGTTCAGACAGGTATAGAGCGACACCGTCTTGCCCGAGCCCGTGGGGCCGGTGACGAGCACCATGCCATAGGGACGGCCGATCGCATGCAGCAGTCGCGCCTTCTCGTCCGCGTCGTAGCCCAGGGCGTCGATGCCCAGCCGTGCGCTGCTCGGGTCGAGAATACGCACGACGATCTTCTCGCCGAAGAGCGTGGGCAGCGTGCTCACGCGGAAATCGATCACGCGGTCGGGCCCGATCTTCAGCTTCATGCGGCCGTCCTGCGGCACGCGCTTCTCGGAGATGTCGAGCCGGGAGATGACCTTGATGCGCGAGGCCAGCTTGTCCTTGATGACGGTCGGCGGGCTGGCCACCTCGCGCAGTTCGCCGTCGATGCGGAAACGCACGCGGTAGCTGTGTTCGTACGGTTCGAAGTGGATGTCCGATGCCCGCATGCTGACGGCGTCCAGCAGCATCTTGTGCAGGAAACGCACGACCGGTGCGTCTTCGACTTCGGCGATGGCCTGGTCGTTGCTCTCGTTCGCGGTCTCGGCGGAGACCTCGTCGAACTCGAACTCGCTGCCCACGATGCTGTTGATGGTCTCCGCTGCGCTGACCGCGGCGGCCTCGATCATTCGCGACAGCTTGTCGTACTCGGCGATGACCCAGTCGACGCCCATCTGCGAGGCGAACTTGATCTTCTCGGCCGCCTGTTGGTCTGAAGGATCGGCCGTCGCGACGATCAGGCGATTGTTGCGCTTGCTGAGGACGACGATGCGATACGCCTGGCACAGCTTCGGGTCGACCAGGTCCTTCGGCAGGCGCTGCGGATCGATGGCGTCCAGATCGAGCAGCGGGGCGCCGAAGGCGGAGGAAAGCGTATGGGCGAGGTCGGCTGCCGAAACGGCGCCGGAGCCGGTCAGCTCGGCGATGAAGCTGGTGCGAGCAGTAAGAGACTTCTGATAGATGTCCTCGGCAGCCTTGGCGGGAAGCTTGCCGGCCGAAACCAGGGCGCGCGCAAGCCCTGGCAGGGCTATTTGCGAAGGTTCTTTAACAGGAAGTTCGGCTGCAGCCATTCAGCGAGTGAAAAAGATGTGAAAAATTGCTTCACGATCATCGCTGAACAGTCCTGTGCTGTAAATCGCTACACAGCAACAGGCTGGCCATTTGTCGATTAATGCCAGCCAAAGGCTGGTCGGGGTGAGAGGATTCGAACCTCCGGCCTCTACGTCCCGAACGTAGCGCTCTACCAGGCTAAGCTACACCCCGATGGTTGCAAGAAAGAAGAAGTCGTCCTAGATGCCAACTCAGGAGAGGTGTTCAGGCACGTCGCTCAAGCAACTGAGCCGCTAATTGTAGCAAACCTGAAGCGTGCAAATTCGACGGAAAGTTTTTTAATGCATGAATCGCACGCTGCGCCTCTGCTGCAGCGGCGGCGCGCGATGCATCCAGTGCGCCGGTTTCCTGGACGATCTCGATGACCTTGCCCAACTGGGTGGTGTCCCCGGCCTCGATGGCGGCGCGCACGAGTTCGCTCTGGGCGGAGGTGCCTCGCTGCATTGCGAAGATGAGCGGCAGCGTCGTCTTGCCTTCACGCAGGTCGTCGCCGACGTTCTTGCCGGTTTCGCTGGCATCGCCCGTGTAGTCGAGGACGTCGTCGATCACCTGGAAGGCGGTGCCCAGTGCCTGCCCGTAAGTGGCGCAGGCTTCTTCCAGTTCGGGCGATGCGTCGGCCAGCACGGCTGCAAGGCGGGTGCTGGCCTCGAAGAGCTTCGCGGTCTTCGAGCGGATCACGCGCAGGTAGGCCGCTTCGTCCAGCGAGGCGTCGTGCATGTTCATCAGCTGAAGCACCTCGCCCTCGGCGATGATGTTCGTGGCCTCGGCCAGGATCTGCATCACGCGCATGTTGTTTGCGTCCAACATCATCTGGAACGCGCGCGAATAGAGGAAGTCGCCGACCAGCACGCTGGCCGGGTTGCCGAACGACTCGTTGGCCGTCGCCCGGCCGCGCCGCAGGGTGGATTCGTCTACGACGTCGTCGTGCAGCAGCGTGGCGGTGTGGATGAACTCCACCACGGCCGCCAGGTTGAAGCGCTGCTCGCCGGCATATCCCAGTGCCCCCGACATCAGAAGCAGCAGTGCCGGCCGCAGGCGTTTGCCGCCTGCGGAGATGATGTATCTGGAAACCTGGCTGACCAGTGGCACGCCCGTGTCGAGGCGACGAGCGATCACGCGGTCGACTTCGACCATGTCGCCGGCAATCAGGTCCAGCACGGTGGCGGTGGGGGAGGTGTCGGCGGCGGGAACTGGCAAAGCGAAGGCGCGGGGCGCTGCTGAGTGTTGGTGGTGGGCGGCCCAGGCGGGGCAAGGCCGGAAGGCGCAAATTATAGGGAGCCGAAGAGGCTTGCCAGCGGGGCCTGCGCCCGGGAGTGGCTAGCAGGCGCGAACCGCGCTATAATCTTGGGCTCTGCGGAATTCGCCGCGGAGACTCATTTCTAAGAGGTTTACATGTACGCGGTCATAAAAACCGGTGGCAAGCAGTATCGCGTTGCTTCCGGCGAGAAAATCAAAGTAGAACAGATTGCTGCGGACGTAGGCCAGGAAATCGTGATCGACCAGGTTCTGGCCGTCGGCAACGGCGCTGAAATCAAGGTTGGCACGCCCCTGGTGTCCGGTGCAACGGTGACGGTCACGGTGCTGTCGCACGGCAAGCACGACAAGGTTCGCATCTTCAAGATGCGCCGTCGCAAGCACTATCAGAAACGTCAAGGCCATCGCCAGCAGTTCACCGAGCTGCAAATCGGCGCGATCGCCGCTTAACACGGCACAGGAGCAGATTCCATGGCACAGAAAAAAGGCGGCGGCTCAACGCGAAACGGGCGCGATTCCAAGCCCAAGATGCTCGGCGTGAAGGCTTTCGGCGGCGAACTGATCAGCGCAGGCTCGATCATCGTGCGTCAGCGTGGCACTCAGTTCCACCCCGGCGTGAACGTCGGCGTGGGCAAGGACCACACGCTGTTCGCCCTGGTCGACGGCCACGTGTCGTTCGCTACCAAGGGTGCGCTGAACAAGCACACGGTCAACGTGACTCCCGCGGCTTAAGCCCCGAGTCAGACCGACCATCCCGAGGCCCCGCATTGCCGGGGCTTCTTCATTTGTAAACTAGGTATCCCATGAAGTTCGTCGACGAAGCCTTCATCGACGTCGCCGCTGGCGACGGCGGGAACGGCTGCGTGTCGTTCCGTCATGAGAAGTACAAGGAATTCGGCGGCCCCAACGGTGGCGACGGTGGCCGCGGCGGTCACGTGTTCGCGGTGGCCGATTCCAACCTCAATACCCTGGTCGATTTCCGCTATTCGCGCCGCCACGAGGCCAAGCGCGGCGAGCACGGCATGGGCTCCGACATGTTCGGAGCCGCCGGCGACGACATCACGCTGAAGATGCCGGTCGGAACGATCATTTCCGACGCGGAAACCGGCGAAGTGCTGTTCGAGCTGCTGAAGGAGGGCGAGGTCATCACCATCGCCAAGGGCGGCGACGGCGGCTTCGGCAACATGCGCTTCAAGAGCGCGATCAACCGCGCCCCGCGCCAGAAGACTCCGGGCTGGCCCGGCGAGAAGCGCAGCCTCAAGCTCGAACTCAAGGTGCTTGCCGATGTGGGTCTGCTCGGCATGCCGAATGCCGGCAAGTCGACGCTGATCAGCGCCATTTCGAACGCCCGTCCGCGCATCGCGGACTACCCCTTCACCACGCTGCACCCGAACCTGGGTGTCGTGCGCGTCGGCCCCGAGCAGAGCTTCGTCGTGGCGGACCTGCCCGGCCTGATCGAGGGCGCATCCGAAGGCGCCGGCCTCGGCCATCTGTTCCTGCGGCACCTGCAGCGCACGCGCCTGCTGCTGCACGTCGTCGACATGGCTCCCTTCGACGACAGCGTAGATCCGGTGGCGCAGGCCAAGGCCATCGTGGGCGAACTGAAGAAATACGACGCCGATCTCTACGAGAAGCCGCGCTGGCTCGTGCTGAACAAGCTCGACATGGTGCCCGCCGACGAGCGCGCGGCCCGCATCAAGGACTTCGTGAAGCGCCTGCGGTTCAAGGGCCCGGTGTTCGAGATCTCGGCGCTCACGCGCGAAGGCTGCGAGCATCTGGTGCAGGCCATCTACCAGCAGGTCAAGGCAGAGCAGGTGGCGGAGCACCAGACGGTCGAGGTCGACCCGCGTTTCGCGCCCCTGCCTCCCGAAGGCTCCTGAGCGGCATCCGCCGCAGCATCGACGGCCGGTCCTGCCGGCCGCAACACAGCCAACCCAGCAGCATCCAAAGACCTCCACTCCCTCCCAAGATGACCTCGAACTCCGGATCCACTGCCTTGCGGGATGCCCGCCGTATCGTCGTCAAGGTGGGCTCCAGCCTCGTGACCAACGAGGGGCGCGGTCTCGACGAGGCCGCCATCGGCGAGTGGTGCCGGCAGCTGGCTGCGCTGGTGCGCGACGGGCGCGAGGTGGTGATGGTGTCGAGCGGCGCCATTGCCGAAGGCATGAAGCGCCTCGGCTGGCGCACCCGGCCGCATGAAATCAACGAGCTCCAGGCCGCGGCCGCGGTCGGCCAGATGGGCCTGGCCCAGATGTACGAGACCAAGCTGCGCGAGAACGAGATCGGCAGCGCCCAGGTGCTGTTGACGCACGCCGACCTGGCGGATCGCGAACGCTATCTCAACGCCCGCTCGACATTGGTCACGCTGCTCAAGCTGGGCGTGGTGCCGGTCATCAACGAGAACGACACGGTCGTCAACGACGAGATCAAGTTCGGCGACAACGACACGCTCGGCGCCCTCGTGGCCAACCTGGTCGAAGCCGATGCGCTGGTCATCCTGACCGACCAGAAGGGCCTGTACACGGCCGATCCGCGCAAGGACCCGGACGCGAAGTTCGTGCACGAGGCCGCCGCCGGCGACCCGGCGCTCGAGGCGATGGCCGGGGGCGCGGGCTCCAGCATCGGCAAGGGCGGCATGATCACCAAGATCCTCGCGGCCAAGCGCGCGGCGGGCTCGGGCGCCTCCACGGTCATCGCCTGGGGCCGCGAAGCCGACGCACTGCTGCGACTGGCGAAGGGCGAATCCATCGGTACGCTGCTGGTGGCGCAGACCGCCAAGCACCAGGCCCGCAAGCGCTGGATGGCCGACCATCTGCAGCTGCGCGGCTCCGTCGTGGTCGACGCGGGCGCTGCCGCCAAGGTGCGCGCCGAGGGCAAGAGCCTGCTGCCGATCGGCATGACCGGCGTCTCGGGCGAGTTCTCGCGCGGTGACGTGATCGCGGTGCGCGACGCCGACGGCGTCGAGCTGGCCCGGGGTCTTGCCAACTACTCGAGCGTGGAGGCGCGGCTGCTGTGCCGCAAGCCCTCGTCCGAATTCGAGCGCCTGCTGGGCTATGTGGCGGAGCCGGAAATGGTCCACCGCGACAACATGGTGCTGATGCCGGGCTGAGAGGCCCCAGAAACGAAAACGGGGCCCATGGGCCCCGTTTCTTCATCTTTCGGCGCGGACGCCTACTGCACTTCGCGCACCGGGTTGCGGAGGTTCTGGACCATGTCGCCCACCGATGCACGCGGCGCGTTGCCACGGCACAGGGCCTGGTTGGCCAGCTTGCGGGTGTAGCTGGAGTTCATGTCGCTCAGGCGCTTCCACTCCGGCTTCGCCACGTCCTGCCAGGTCCCGCTGTTGTAGCGGGCGTAGCTCTTCATCTCGGCCGTGGAGCAGCGGATGCCTTCGTAGAAGGCATTGGTCGCGCCGCCGCTGCGGTTCTGGGCCACCACCACGTAGCGGACGATGCCGTCGCCGGTGATGGCGATCGTCTGCGGATCGATGCCGAACTTCAGGCTCATGTAGGGCGGCATTTCGATCGGCAGCAGGCGGCTTTCGCTGAAGGCCGGCGGGGGCGGGGTGGCCGTTTCTTCCCACTCCTTGTCCGTCTCGTATCGCTTGGGCGGGGGCGGCAGGCCTGCCTGTGCCCAGTCGGGGTTGTCGGTGTCGTGCGGACCCGAGGCGCACCCGGCGAGGATGCCGAAGCAGGCCAGCAGGAGAACGCGCTCAGCGCTGCGTCGGAAGGGGCGGGGGTGCCTTGTTGTCTTGGACAGGAGGTTCATTGCTCGCGGAAGGAATGTCGGGATGCGGATCGAAGCTGCCGCCGGGCGGCAGATCGAGTCCGGGCGGCGCCCCGGCGTCCGGCGAGTGGCGCTCGAATTCTCGGGCGCGCACGTTGCTGCGCAGGAAGCGGTTGCGGAAGTCCTGCCTCGGCAGGTAGCGAGCGAGCTCGGTGAGCGCCATCTCGTAGACGCCGCGCTTGAACTCGACGACCACGTCGAGTGGCACCCAGTAGTCGTGCCAGCGCCAGGCGTCGAATTCGGGATGGTCGGTTGCACGCAGGTTGAGATCCCAGTCGTGGCCGATGAGTTGCAGCAGGTACCAGATTTGTTTCTGGCCTTTGTAGTGGCCCCGTGCGTCACGGCGAATGAACCGATCCGGCACCTCGTAGCGCAACCAGTCGCGGGTACGGGCCACGATGCGCACGTGCTCCGGGTGGAGCCCCACTTCCTCGTGCAGTTCCCGGTACATGGCCTGCTCGGGACTTTCGCCGCGGTCGATGCCGCCTTGCGGAAACTGCCAGGAGTGAGTACGTATGCGTTTGCCCCAGAAAACCTGGTTTCTCTGGTTGAGCAGGATGATGCCGACGTTGGGCCTGAAGCCGTCCCGGTCGAGCATAATCAAACCCCAATTTTTGAACTGAGTCGATTATGCATGCCGGGTTGCCCTCGGCAAGCTGCCGATGCCAGGCTCTCAGGGTCTCTCCGGGGAGCAGTTCCCCACTTCCGAACCTCGAATCCAGCGAACCCTCACCGCAATCCCGATGAAAGCTTCCCGTTTTTTCGTCTCCACCCTCAAGGAAGCGCCCGCTGACGCCGAAGTGGCGAGCCACCGTCTCATGATGCGGGCCGGCATGATCAAGAAGCTCGGCACGGGCATCTACACCTACATGCCCATGGGGCTGCGCGTGATCCGCAAGGTGGAAGCCATCGTCCGCGAGGAGATGAACCGCGCCGGCGCCGTCGAGATGACCATGCCCGTGGTGCAGCCCGCCGAGCTCTGGCAGGAGACCGGCCGGTTCGACAAGATGGGCCCCGAGCTGCTGCGCATCAAGGACCGCCACGACCGCGACTACGTGGTCCAGCCGACCAGCGAGGAAGTGGTGACCGACATCGCCCGCCAGGAGATCCGCAGCTACAAGCAGCTGCCGAAGAACTTCTACCAGATCCAGACAAAGTTCCGCGACGAACGACGTCCGCGCTTCGGCCTCATGCGCGGGCGCGAGTTCATCATGAAGGACGCCTACAGCTTCGACCGCGACCTCGACGCCGCCAAGGCGAGCTACCAGGTCATGGCGCAGGCCTATCGCAACATCTTCGACCGCTTCGGCCTGCGCTATCGCGCCGTGGCGGCCGACAGCGGCGCCATCGGCGGTGACCTGAGCGAGGAGTTCCAGGTGATCGCCGCCACCGGCGAGGACGCCATCGTCTACTGCCCCGACAGCGACTACGCCGCCAACATGGAGAAGGCCGAGGCGCTGGCCCCGGCCGGTCCGCGCCCCGCCGCCGCCAAGGCGCTCGAGAAGACGCCGACCCCGGGCAAGAGCACCTGCGCCGACGTGGCCGAGCTGCTCGGCGTGCCGCTTTCCACCACCATCAAGTCGCTGGTGCTTGCCACCGACGTCGTCGACGAGGCCGGCGACATCAAGGGTTCGCAGGTCTGGCTGCTGCTGCTGCGCGGCGACCACGACATGAACGAGATCAAGGTCGGCAAGCTGCCCGGCCTCAACCAGGGCTTCCGCTTCGCGACCCTGGCCGAGATCGAGGACCACTTCGGCTGCAAGCCCGGCTACCTGGGTCCGCTGAACCTGAAGAAGCCCGTGAAGCTGGTGGCCGACCGCGAAGCCGCCGTGATGGCCGACTGGATCACCGGTGCCAACGAAGTCGACTTCCACATGACCGGCGTCAACTGGGGCCGCGACCTGCCCGAGCCCGATCTGGTGGCCGACATCCGCAACGTCGTCGCCGGCGATCCGTCGCCCGACGGCAAGGGCGTGCTGGCCATCGAGCGCGGCATCGAGGTGGGCCATGTGTTCGTGCTGGGCACCAAGTACAGCAAGGACATGAACGCCACCTACCTCGACGAAGCCGGCAAGCCGCAGCTTCTGGAGATGGGCTGCTACGGCATCGGCATCACCCGCCTGCCGGCGGCCGCCATCGAACAGAACCACGACGAGCGCGGCATCATCTGGCCGGACGCGATCGCGCCCTTCACCGTGGTGGTCTGCCCGATCGGCATGGACCGCAGCGCCGAGGTCAAGGCGGCTGCCGAGGCGCTTTATGAAGAGTTGCTGGCCAAGGGCGTCGACGTTCTGCTCGACGACCGCGGCGAGCGCCCCGGCGCTATGTTCGCCGACTGGGAGCTGATCGGCGTGCCGCACCGCGTCGTCATCTCCGACCGCGGCCTCAAGGAAGGCCAGCTCGAATACCAGCATCGCCGCGACACCGCGGCCACGAAGGTGCCGGCTGCCGGCATCGCCGAGTTCATCGTCGGCAAGCTCACCCAATGAGCCTGGAGGGCGGCCTCTCGCGACGCCAGTGCCTGGGCGGCGCCGTGACCGCAGGCGCCCTCACGATGCTGTCGCTGCCGCGGGCCGCCATGGCAGGCGCGCAGATCGAGGAGCCGCTGATCGACTCGGTGCGCACCGCGCTGAGTTCGGCCATCCACAACAAGGCGCCGCCGGTGCCGGAATTCGCGAACACCGAGGCCCGGCTGGCCTACCTGCGCTGGCTCGGGGAGATGAGCGGGCGCCTGTCGAGGAAGGTGGCCGATGCGCCCACGCGCATCGAGTTCCTGCAGACGGTGTGGTACGAGGCCAAGCGCTCGGGGCTCGAGGTGAGCCTGGTGCTGGGGCTGATCCAGGTCGAGAGCAACTTCCGCAAGTTCGCGGTGTCGAGTGCCGGCGCGCGCGGCTACATGCAGGTGATGCCGTTCTGGACACGCGTGATCGGCGATGGCGACCCGGCCAAGCTCTTCCACATGCAGACCAACCTGCGCTTCGGCTGCGTCATTCTTCGCCACTACCTGGACCGGGAGAGCGGCGACCTGTTCATGACGCTGGGGCGCTACAACGGCAGCCGCGGCAAGTCGCCGTATCCGAACGCGGTTTTCTCCAACCAGCGGCTGTGGGCGTTCAACGAGAAGGAACGCGAGAAGGAACTGCTGCAACAGCAGCAACAACAACAGCAGCGCGACCGCTCGCCGGCCTGAGGCGTCGCCGCCTCCGCGCTCTCCTGCTCAGTTCGCCGGCGCCTTCGCGATGCCGGAACCCTTGGTGACCATCACCTGGTCGATGCGGTAGCTGTCGACGTCCATCACCTCGAAGGTGTAGCCGCCCCAGCTCACGTTGTCGGTCCGCTTGGGCACGCGGCGCAGCATCACCATCAGGAAGCCGGCCAGCGTCTCGTATTCCTCGGCGTGCGGCATCTCGTCGATGTGCAGCGCGCGCTGCACGTCCTGGATGGGCGTGACGCCGTCGATGAGCCATGAGTTCTCGTCGCGCTGGACGATCTGCTCCTCGTCGGGCGTGGACACCAGGTCGCCCATCACCGTGCTCATCACGTCGTTGAGCGTGATCACGCCCACCACCAGGCTGTATTCGTTCACGATGATCGCGAAGTCCTCGTGCGCCTGCTGGAACTGCTCCAGCACCTCGGTGAGCGAGAGCCGGTCGGGAATGACCAGCGCCTTGTGCAGCGGCAGCCCCTGGTCGAAGGCCAGCGGCTGGCCGCTGAGCACGCGCTGGAACATGTCCTTGGCGTCGACGTAGCCCAGAACGTGGTCGATGTCGCCGTCGCACACCGGGTACGCCGAGAAGGGCTCGGCGATGATGCGCGCGCGCAGCACCGATTCGGGGTCGTCGTGCAGGAACCAGGTGATGTTGTCGCGCACGGTCATCACGCTGCTGACCAGCCGCGTGTCGAGCTCGAACACATTGGCGATCACCTGCTGCTCGCGTGCCGCGAGCACGCCCGCCTGCGCGCCGGCCTCGGTCATCGCGAGGATGTCGGCCGACGTGATCTTGTCGTCGCGCGCCAGTGGCATGCCCAGCAGCTTGAACAGCAGGTCGGTGCAGCGCGTGAAGAACCACACCAGCGGCTTGAAGGTGGTGATCAGGAGCAGCATCGGCCCCACCATGCGCACCGCCAGCCGCTCGGGGTTGCTCATGCCCAGCCGCTTGGGGAACAGGTCGGCGAACACCAGGAACACCGCGATGATGATCACGAACGAGCACAGGAAGGCCGCGCTGGCCGATGCCTCGGGACTGAGCCACCGCTCGAAGACGACAGCGAAGTACGGGCTCAGCGAGCCTTCGCCGACCACGCCGCCGAGGATCGCCACCGCGTTCAGCCCGATCTGCACCACGGTGAAGTAGTGGCCCGGCTGCTCCTGCACGCGAAGCACCTTCTCCGCCCGGGGATCGCCCTCGTCGGCCATCTGGCGCAGGCGCAGCCGGCGCGAGGCGGCCAGCGTGATTTCGGCGAGGGAGAAGAAGGCGCTCAGCGCGATCAGCAACGCGATGATGAGCAGGCTTTGGGTGAGGGTCATGGTGGAAGGTCGAAGATCGCCATGGTGCCATGACTGGAGAGCATTCCAGCGAGGCCGCGGGACCGGCTCTGCCGGGCGGCCGATGTGCCACTGGAAGCGGGAGGTGGGGCGGCGCGAAGTGCGCGCAGCCTGCGGGCAGGACTATGTTCCGCCGTGCGGGTGGGTCGGGTCGATCCAGAGCACCGATTCGGGCCTTTCAACGGGCTCGATGTCGAGGTTGACCGCCACCGCCTCGCCGTCGCTGCGGCACAGCACGCATTCGAGCGTCTCGGTCGCGCTGGCGTTGATCTCCTGGTGCGGCACGTAGGGCGGCACGTAGATGAAGTCGCCCGGTCCGGCCTCGGCCGTGAATTCGAGCTTCTCGCCCCATCGCATGCGCGCGCGGCCCCGCACCACGTAGATCACCGATTCGAGGTGCCCGTGATGATGGGCGCCGGTCTTCGCGTCGGCGTGGATGGTCACGGTGCCGGCCCAGAGCTTGCGGGCGCCCACGCGGGCGAAGTTGATGGCGGCGGCCCGGTTCATGCCGGGCGTCTGGGCGGTGTTCGTGTCGAGCTGGCCGGCCGGGATCACGCGCACGCCGTCGTGCTTCCAGGCCGGGGCGGCACTGTCGTTGCCGCTGTCTTCATGGGAATGGTCGTGATCCGCGTGATCGTGGCTCATGACCGTTCCCTCGGGCTTCAGGCGCTGGCGCCGTTCACCACCTGCTGCAGTTCGCCCGATTCGTACATCTCCATCATGATGTCCGAGCCGCCGATGAACTCGCCCTTCACGTACAGCTGCGGGATCGTGGGCCAGTTGCTGTATTCCTTGATGCCCTGGCGGATGCTGTCGTCCTCGAGCACGTTGACGGTCTTGAGCGTCTTCGTGTCGACGCCGACCGCCTTCAGGATCTGGATCGCGCGGCCCGAGAAGCCGCACATCGGAAAGCTGGCGTTGCCCTTCATGAAGAGCACGAGGTCGTTGGTCTTGACGAGGTCGTCGATGCGTTGCTGGGCGTCGGACATGGGGACTCCTGAAAAATAGGCTGAGGGGATTATTTCACCGTGCGCCAGATTCCGCCGGAGCAGCGCTGGATGCCGGCAAGGTCGTCGCGGCTTTGGACTTCGGCGAAGCCGCGCGCGGCGAGCAGGCCGCGCACGGCCGCGGCCTGGTCGTGGCCGTGTTCCAGCAGCAGCCAGCCGCCCTCGGCGAGGTGGCCGGGGGCGTCCTGCACGATGCGGCGGATGTCGTCGAGGCCGTCCGCGCCCGAAACCAGGGCGCAAGAGGGCTCGTGGCGCAGGGCGGGCAGGTGCGGGTCGCCGGCGGCGATATACGGCGGATTGCTGGCGATGACCGTGTAGCCCGTGCCGGCGCCGTCCAGCCAGTCGGCCTGGGCGAAGCGCACGGGCAGGCCGAGCCGGCCGGCGTTGGCCCGGGCGACGGCCAGCGCGTCGGCGCTGGCATCGACCGCATCGACCTGCGCGTCGGGCCGGGCGTGCTGCAGTGCGAGGGCGATCGCGCCGCTGCCGGTGCCGAGGTCGAGCACGCGCGGCGCGGCCTGGCCCTCTAGGCACTGCAGCGCCCATTCGACCAGCGTTTCCGTGTCGGGACGCGGCACCAGCACGCGGGCGTCGACCTGCAGGGCGAGTCCATGAAATTCTTTTTCACCCAGCAGGTACGCGACAGGCTCTCCGGCCCGGCGGCGCGAGAGATGCGCGGCCAGCGCGGACCACGCGGCATCGGGCATCGCGTCGGTGTCGTGCGCCAGCAGCCAGGCGCGGTCGTGCGGCGCGCGGCCCAGGGCGTGCAGCAGCAGCAGCTGGGCATCGAGCCGATCCACGCCGAGGGCGATGGATGCGGCCAGCGCCTGCGCCACGGTGGCCGGCTTCGGGTCTTCCACTGCGCTCATGCCGGCAGGCTCGATTCCAGCTCGGCCAGCTGCTCGGCTTCGCGTGCGGCGCGAAGGGCGTCCAGCACGTCACCGAGGTCGCCTTCCATGATGGCTGTCAGCTTGTAGAGCGTGAGGTTGATGCGGTGGTCGGTGAGCCGGCCCTGCGGGAAGTTGTAGGTGCGGATTCGGTCGGAACGGTCGCCGCTGCCGATCAGGCCCTTGCGCATGGCGGCGTCCTTGGCGGCGCGCTCGCTGCGTTCCTTCTCCTGGATGCGCGCCGACAGCACCTGCAGCGCCTTCGCCTTGTTGCGGTGCTGGCTGCGGTCGTCCTGGCACTCGGCCACGATGCCGGTCGGGATGTGCGTGATGCGCACGGCCGAATCGGTCTTGTTGATGTGCTGGCCGCCGGCGCCGCTCGCGCGGTAGGTGTCGATGCGCAGGTCGGCCGGGTTGATCTGCACCGCGACGGTTTCGTCGGGCTCGGCCAGCACGGCGACCGTGCAGGCGCTGGTGTGGATGCGGCCCTGCGTCTCGGTGGCCGGCACGCGCTGCACGCGGTGGCCGCCCGATTCGAAGCGCAGCCGTCCGAACACGTCGTCGCCCACGATGCGCACCACCACTTCCTTGTAGCCGCCGAGCTCGCTCTCGCTCTCGCTCACGATCTCGCAGCGCCAGCCGGCGCGGTCGCAGTAGCGCGTGTACATGCGCAGCAGGTCGCCCGCGAACAGGGCCGACTCGTCGCCGCCCGTGCCCGCGCGGATTTCGAGGAAGGCGTTGCGCGCGTCGTCCGGGTCCTTGGGCAGCAGCAGGCGCTGGAGTTCTTCCTCGAGCTGCACCAGCTCGGCCTCGGCACCGGCGATCTCCTCCTTCGCCATCTCGGCCATGTCGGGGTCGTCGAGCATCTCCCTGGCAGCGGCGATGTCGGACTCGCGCTGCCTGTAGCGCTCGTAGCGGCCCGCGACCTGCGTGACCTCGGCGTGCTCGCGCGAGATGGTGCGGTACTGGGCCATGTCGCTCATGATGTCTTCGCGCGAGAGCAGGAAGTCGAGCTCGCCCAGGCGTTGGGCATAGCGTTCGAGTTGGTGGCGGAGGAAAGGCTTCACGTGGATGGGGTACTGGAAAACTGGGAGCGGGAACCGAACGCAGGGGGCGCGAAGGTTTCGCAGAAAACGCAGAAGGGAGAGAAGTTCTTTTCTCGAAGGTTTCTTTTGCGTTCTTCGCGAAACCTTCGCGCCCTCTGCGTCCGGACGTCCGCATTCAGCGGACCGGAACGCAAGCCAGCGTCGCTAACGCTCTTTGCGCAGGAACAGGCGCGAGATCGTCTGCGCCGTCTGCTCGCGCGAGG
>NZ_JBQEQC010000022.1:0-144090 GCF_052044195.1 Variovorax sp. 22077 | reverse complement strand
GCCGCGCCAGCGTCGACTTGCCCGAGCCCGAGGGGCCGACCACGGCCACCGTCTTGCCCGCCGGGATCTCGAAGCTCACGTGCTTGAGGATCGGCCGCGCGGGCTCGTAGGCGAAACTCACGTCCTCGAAGCGCACGGCGGGATCCGAGGCTGCGAGTGCCTGGGCGCCAGGCGCGTCACGCACTTCGCGTTTCTCATCCATCAGGATGAACATCTTGTCCACGTCGGTGAAGCTTTGCTTCATCTCCCGGTAGATCACGCCAAGGAAGTTCAGCGGAATGTAGAGCTGGATCATGAAGGCGTTAACCATCACCAGGTCGCCCAGCGTCATGCGGCCTTCGACAACGCCCGAGGTCGTATGCCAAAGCATGAGCACAAGGCTCCCGGTCACCAGCACCTGCTGTCCGATGGTGAGCATGCTCAGCGTGCGCTGGCTCTTGACAGCCGCCTTACGGTAGCGGTCAAGGCTGGCGTCGTAGCGGCCGGCCTCGAAGTCTTCGTTGTTGAAGTACTTGACGGTCTCGTAGTTCAGCAGCGAATCGATTGCGCGGGTCTGCGCAACCGAGGCGAACTCGTTCATGGTTCTGCGGAACTTGGTGCGCCACTCGGTGACAGCGACGGTGAAGCAGATGTATAGCGCCAGTGCGCCCAGCGTGATCCAGATGAAGAACAAGCCGAATTTCACGCCCAGGATGGACAGTACCAGCGCCAGTTCGACGAATGTGGGCACGATGTTGTAGAGCGTCATCGAGATCAGGGCCTGCACGCTGCGCGTGCCACGATCGATGTCGCGCGTCATGCCGCCGGTCCGGCGGTCCAGGTGAAAGCGCAAGCTCAGCGAGTGCAGGTGATTGAACACCTCAAGAGAGATCCTGCGGGCGGTTCCCTCCGCAGCCTTGGCAAACACCAACTCACGCAGTTCGGCGAAAAGCGTCGCCGAAAGGCGAAGCATTCCGTACGCGAACAGCAGGGCGATCGGGACAACCAACAAGACCTGCTTGACGTCGGGCTTGGGCGTGACGGCATCGATCAGGACCTTGAGCAGCACCGGCACGCCGACATTCGCCACCTTGGCTGCAATCATGAAGGCGAGCGCAGCGAGCACGCGCCATTTGTATTGCCACAGATAGGGAATGAGGCGACGAAGCGTTTCCCAATCGGAGCGTTGGCCCTGCTTGATCGCAAAATCAGTCGAAAGAACTACAGACGATTTTTCTGCGTCGGTGCTTTGCATGTAGGCGCCTGAATTGTTGTTCTTCAATTGTGCCCACGTGCGCTACGCAATCTGCGATTGCCCCGAATCGGAAGCCTGCCTACACTCGGCTCGCCTGCCCGCGCGTGGCTAAGCGCGCTATCAGCCTGGCCGGCAATGGACTCAGAAATCTTCAAGGAAGTTTTCCCGATCATGTTTCGAACATTGCTCAAATCCAAGATCCATCGCGCCACCGTCACCGATTGCGAACTGCACTACGAAGGGTCCTGTGCCATCGACGAGGACTTGCTTGAGGCTGCGAATCTCGCCGAGAACGAGCAGGTGCATATCTGGAATATCAACAACGGCGAGCGCTTCGTGACCTATGCCATTCGTGGTGAGCGCGGCAGCGGCATCATTTCGGTCAATGGCTCTGCTGCTCGCCGGGCCTCCGTGGGGGACCTGCTCATCATTGCCGCTTTTGGCTTGGTGCCGGAGGAACGCGTGGCAGGGCACCTGCCGAAGCTGGTGTTCGTGGACAGCGCAAATCGCATCAAGGAAGAGCGTGCGTACATCCCGGTGCAGCAGGCTTCGGGCGAGCCTGCACTGGCCTGAGTCTCGGTGGCTTTTGTTTGGGGCATATGACGTAGCGCGATGTGACCGGTCTTCAACACGCAAGAGCCTCGTCGAGGAGCGTGTGACAAGAGATGGGCTTCCTGTAGCCCGACGCGCGCGATAGTGGCGAAGCATGTCCACCTACTCCGCCCACTTCATTTGCAACGAGGAGCCTCGTTGGCCGAACCGCCGACCATACCCGGTGTGCTCCGGGCGCTGATCGGCAGCTTGAGGGGGCCGCGCTTGACTCATCAGTGGACCGTAGCCAGATTCGGTCGCTGTGCTGTTCAGGCCACCATCCTTCTTTCTCGGTGTAACCCAAGACAGCTTAAAAGTCCTTGTATATCAAGGACTTAGCCTGAAAAGGCGGCTCAAGCGGCATCACCGAATCTCACAAAGTCCCGTTCTTGCGCGTACCCCACGGTGTACCCCAGACTGCTTTTCAACCGCAGTCGATTTTGGGTACACCATGGGGCAACTCAATGAGCTTCAGATCAAGGCGGCAGCGCCGCGTAACAGGGAATATTTGCTGGCGGACGGCGAGGGCCTTTACCTTCGCGTGCGACCGACCGGCAAGGTGTGGGTCTATCGTTACAAGCGGCATGGCAAGGAAGCCAAGCTCAGCATCGGGCGCTACCCGGCGGTGACGCTCGCGACGGCGCGCCGGAAAGCGCGGATCGAAGCCGAGAAGCGGATCAAGATTTCTCTCGGCTCCCTCAGCCCGATCGAATACCGGGTGAGTCTGGGGCTAGCGGCATAAAACCTGTCCAAGTTTTTGTCCGCACCCCTAGTTCTAGACCTGAACTGAACCGAAGAGGGGCCGGCCGCAGGAAGCGGCTGCAGGCCACCCTACTTGAACTCGTCGACCGTCAGGCCCAGCTTGCGCACCTTGTCGTGCAGGGTCTGGCGCGCGATGCCCAGCGCTGCGGCCGTGGCCGGCTGGTCGCCGCGCTGGCGCCGCAGTTCCTCGACGATCACGGCGCGCTCGAACGACTCCACCTGCTGCGGCAGCCCGCGCGGCAATGCGGGCACGCCCTGCGCACTTCCGCCGCCGCCGTGCGCCTGCGTCAGGCGTTCGCCGAGCAGGCCCAGCACGAAGCGGTCGGCGACGTTGCGCAGTTCGCGCACGTTGCCGGGCCAGGCGTAGGCCATCAGGTCGGCCAGCTGGGCGTTGCTCAAGAGCGGCGCGGGGCGGTCGTAGCGGGTCGCGGCCTGCAGCGTGAAGTGCTCGAAGAGCAGCGGAATGTCCTCGCGCCGCTCGCGCAGGGGCGGCAGCTCGATGAAGGCCACGCCCAGGCGGTAGTACAGGTCGGCCCTGAACTTCTGCTGGTCGCTCATGGCCTTGAGGTCGTCCTTGCTCGCGGCCACCACGCGGCAGTCGAAGGGAATGGTCTTGTTGGAGCCGATGCGCTCGATGCTGCGCTCCTGCAGCGCGCGAAGCAGCTTGATCTGCACCGCCATCGGCATGCTCTCGATCTCGTCGAGGAACAGCGTGCCGCCGCTGGCGTACTCGAACTTGCCCACGCGCATGCGGCTCGCACCGGTGAAGGCGCCGGCCTCGTGGCCGAAGAGCTCGCTCTCGGCCAGCGACTCGGGCAGGCCGCCGCAATTGAGCGGCACGAAATGCTGGCGCCGGCGCGCGCTGTGGTCGTGCAGGCAGCGCGCGACGAGCTCCTTGCCGGTGCCGGTCTCGCCGTAGACCAGCACGTCGGCGGAGGTCTCGGCCAGCGTCTTCACGGTCTGGCGCACCTGCTGCATCTGCGCCGATCGGCCGATCAGCACCGACTGGATGCCCTGCCAGTTCTCCAGCGCGTCGCGCAATGCGCGCACCTGCAGGCTGAGCTGCCGCCGCTCGATGGCATGGCGCACGATGGCCACCAGCCGCTCGGAGCCGAAGGGCTTCTCGATGAAATCGTAGGCGCCCTCGCGCATGGCCTGCACCGCCATCGCGATGTGGCCATGGCCGGTGACCAGGATCACCGGCAGCTCGGGATCGACGTTGCGCAGCTCGGGCAGCCACTCGGTGCCGCTCATGCCCGGCAGGCGCACGTCGCTGATGACGACGGCGGGCACGCCGAACGTGATGTGCGGGCGCGCGCGCTCGGCGCTGGGAAAGGACTCGACTTCGAAACCGGCCAGGGTCAGCACCTGGGTGGTGCTGACACGGACGTCTTCGTCGTCCTCGATCAGCATCACCCGGATGGCAGGGGCTTCGCTCACTTGGGGATCACTCCTGTTGTGCAATGGAAAAGGCGTCGGAAACCGGCGGCTGGCTGCTGCTGTCGTGAATCACGGCAATGGCCGCCGGCAGGTCGATGACGAAGCAGGCCCCGCCGCCGTCCAGGTTGGCCGCGCGCAGCGTGCCGTCCATGGACCGCACCAATTGTGCCGAGATCACGAGACCCAGTCCCAGGCCCGAGCCTGCGGCCTTGCCGGTGACGAAGGGTTCGAACAGGCGCTGCAGGATGTCGGGGCGGATGCCCGGCCCGGTATCGGTCACCGACAGGAGCACGCGGCCCTCCTTCGGCCGCGCCTGCAGGCGCAGCTTGCGCACCGGCGCGTCCTGCATCGCGTCGATGGCGTTGCGCATCAGGTTGGCGAGCACGCTGCCGAGCGCGGCCTCCTCCGCCATCACGCTCAGCGTGGCGGGCTGCACGTCGACCTCGATGGCCACGCGATGCTTCCTGGACGCCTCGGCGACGATCACCTGCGCGTCGGCGATCGCGTGCGACAGCAGCACCGGCGCCAGCGGAAGCTCGCTCTTGTAGGCGAAGGTGCGCAGCTGCGAGGTCAGCCGCGCGAGCCGGTCGACCATGCCGCGGATGCGCTCGAGGTTGCCGCGCACATCGTCGAGGCGGTTCTTGTCGAGCAGGATGGCGGCGCTTTCCGAGAGCGTGCGCATGGCCGTGAGCGGCTGGTTGAGCTCGTGCACGACGCCCGCCGACATCTGCCCCAGCGCGGCCATCTTGCCGGCATGCACCAGTTCGCCCTGCGCCGCGCGCAGCTGCGCGGTGCGCGCAGCCACGGTCGATTCGAGCGTGTCGTGCGCCGCCTGCAGCGCGGCCTGGTTGGCGAGCTTCTGGCGCACCGCGCGGCGGCGCTGCCACAGCGCCACGGCCACCAGCAGCAAGACCGTCATCGCGAGCCCGGCAGTGATGGCCGCGTTGCGCGCGGCCAGGTGCAGCGGCGCGAGGTTGTCGAGCACCACCAGCTGCCACGGCGCGCCGCGCAGGGTGCGAGCCGAGGCGAGCTGGTCGACGCCGTCGAGCGAGATCACCTGCACGTCGCGGTCGAGCGCCTCCTTCTGCGTCCATCGCAACGGCTGCAGCGCGGCCTCGCCGTAGGGACGCGAGCGCAGCACCTCGGCGCGCTGGAGGGCATCGAGCGGCAGCAGCGGCCGGAACTTGATGTCCTCTCGCGTGGAAAGTATGACCACGCCGCGCTGGTCGATCAGGGCCACGTCGCCCGGCAGCTTGCGCCAGGCGCGCTCGGCTTCCTCGAGATTGATCTTCACGGCCACCACGCCGCGCGAGGCCTGCCCGCGGCGCAGCGCGTAGGAAAGGTAGTAACCCGGCTTCTTGCTGGTGATGCCCACGCCGTAGAAGCGGCCCCTGCCCTGTCCCAGCGCGTCGATCACGTAGGGACGGAACGAGAGGTCCTGGCCCACGGTGGTACCGGGCTTGTCCCAGTCGGAGGCCGCCAGCGAGGTGCCGGAGGCGTCGAGCACGTAGAGCATCTCCGCGCCCGCCGCGGCGTTGACGCCGTCGAGATAGCGGTTGACCGAATCGCGCAGCCGCGTGTCCGACGGGGTGCCAAGCAGGGCCGGCACCAGGGGCGTCATCTCCAGCAGCGCGGGCAGGTAGTCGAAGCGGGCCAGGTCGGCGTCGAGGCCGGTGGCGAGCATGTCGAGCCGGTGGTCGGCCGCTTCGCGCAGCCGGGCCAGACCGGTCTGCATGGCGACCTGGTAACCCGCGAACGCGGCCACGGCCACGAGGGCCAGCGCGCCGCCCCATCGAGGCAGGCCGCGCCACCCTCTCGTCGCCTGGTCGGAATGTGGGTCTAGACGCCGGGCCGGCTCCCTTGGATTCATGGGGCCGTTATTGCACAAGGCGGGGCCGCCTGCATCAGTGGCAGCCCGATGGCCCCAGGGCGGGGCCGAGGGGAGGATCAGGAAACCTGCCGCGTGGAGGCGACGGGCATGTGCGCCTCGGTGGCGTCGAGCACGCGCTCGGGCTCGTCGGCCTCGGCGGTGCTTTCCTGGTTCAGGTGCTGGTTCATGCGCACGGTGTCGAGGTCGCCGGTCCACTTGGCCACCACCAGCGTGGCCACGCCGTTGCCGATCAGGTTGGTGAGCGCACGGGCTTCCGACATGAAGCGGTCGATGCCCAGGATCAGCGCCAGCCCCGCCACCGGCACATGCCCCACCGCCGACAGCGTCGCCGCCAGCACGATGAAGCCGCTGCCCGTGACGCCCGCCGCGCCCTTCGAGGTCAGCAGCAGCACCGCCAGCAGCGTGAGCTGCTGCGTGAGCGTCATGTCGGTGTTGGTGGCCTGTGCGATGAACACGGCCGCCATCGTCAGGTAGATGGAGGTGCCGTCGAGATTGAACGAATAGCCGGTCGGAATCACCAGGCCGACCACCGACTTCTTCGCGCCCAGGTTCTCCATCTTGGCCATCATGCGCGGCAGCACCGATTCGCTGGACGAGGTGCCCAGCACGATCAGCAGCTCTTCCTTGATGTACTTGATGAACTTCCAGATGCTGAAGCCGTGGAAACGCGCGATCAGCCCCAGCACCACGAAGATGAACAGCAGGCAGGTGGCGTAGAAGGTGGCCATCAGCTGGCCCAGTTGCAGCAGCGAGCTCACGCCGTACTTGCCGATGGTGAAGGCCATCGCGCCGAAGGCGCCGATGGGCGCGACCTTCATGATGTAGCCGACGATCACGAAGAGCACGTGCGAGCCCTTCTCGATCACGTCGAACACCAGCGTGCCGCGGCCGCCGAAGCGGTGCAGCGCGAAGCCGAACATCACGGCGATCAGCAGAACCTGCAGGATCTCTCCCTTAGCGAAGGCATCGACCACCGTGCTCGGGATGATGTTGAGCAGGAAGTCGGTGGTGCTCTGCATCTTGCCGGGGCCGGTGTAGGCCGCGATGCTCTTGGTGTCGAGCTGGCTCACGTCGACGTTCATGCCTGCGCCGGGCTTGAGCACGTTCACCAGCACCAGGCCCACGATCAGCGCGATGCTGCTCACGATCTCGAAGTACAGCAGCGCCATGCCGCCGGTCTTGCCGACCTTCTTCATGTCCTCCATGCCGGCGATGCCCACCACCACCGTGCAGAAGATGATTGGCGCGATGATCATCTTGATCAGCTTGATGAAGCCGTCGCCCAGCGGCTTCATCGAGGCGCCGGTGTCGGGATAGAAATGGCCCAGGAGCACCCCGAGCACGATGGCCGTGATGACCTGGAAGTACAGGGATTTGTAGAAGGGCTTGGGGGCGGTCTGGTGTTCCATGGGGGTGCTCATTGGTTTGTCTCCAGGGTCGTGACCGGGCCCACATCGGAGGGGCGCGGCCGGCCGGTGATTCAGCAATCGACATGCCACGGCCGGCGAGGGTCTGCAGGTGCCGTAAGCCATTGATTTCAAAGCGCTTTTCCCCAAGAGGGGCGAGGTGCCCCGCCGACGATCCGGATGCCGCAGACCGGTCCCGTCCGAGCTTCCGGATCGTCACCACCGGGTAAACCCTAGGCGCCCGGCGGTGTCAGACTCGGCGCATGAACGACAACGCCCAGCCCGTCCCGGCCTCGGAAGGCGCCTCCAGGCGCATCGCGCTCACGGTGGCGGCCGCCTTCTTCATGGAGACGCTAGACGCCACCGTCATCGTCACGGCGCTGCCGGCGATCGGGGCCACCTTCGGCATCGGCGCGCTGGACGCGAGCCTGGGCGTGACGGTCTACCTGATCGCGATGGCCGCGCTGGTGCCGGCCGCCGGCTGGTGCGCGGGCCGCTTCGGCGCGCGGCGGGTGTTCGCGCTGGCGGTCGGGGCCTTCACCCTCGCCTCGCTGGCCTGCGGGCTCGCGCCGAGTTTCGAGTTCTTCGTCGCGGCGCGCGTGCTGCAGGGCGCGGCCGCGGCCTTCATGTCGCCGGTGGGCCGGCTGGTGGTGCTGCGCGAAACGCCGAAGCACCGGCTGATCGAGGCCATCGGCACCATCACCTGGCCGGCTCTCATCGCTCCGGTGATCGGGCCTCCGCTTGGCGGGCTGATCGCCACGCATGCGTCGTGGCGCTGGATCTTCCTGCTGAATGTGCCGCTGGGCCTCGTCGGCCTGTGGCTGATCATGCGGCTCTTTCCGCGCCGGGCCGACGCGGCGCCGGCGCGCTTCGACGCCGCCGGCTTCGTGCTCACCGCCATCGCGCTGGCCGCGCTGGTCGAAGGCCTCACGCGGCTGGGCGGGCCGCAGCCGGGCTCGGCCTTCACGCTCGGCCTGCTGGCCGCAGGCGTGGCGGCCGCCATCGCCGCGGTGCGCCACGCGCGGCGCGCGGCGGCGCCTTTGCTCGACCTTCGTGCGCTGGCGGTGCCGACCTATGCGCTGGCCACGGCGACCGCGGGCTTCGTCTCTCGGGTCGCGATCAACGCCTCGCCCTTCCTGCTGCCGCTGATGTTCCAGATCGGCTTCGGCATGAACGCTTTCCAGGCCGGCTCGATGCTGCTGGTCTACATGGCTGGCAACCTCGTGATGAAGAGCGCCACCACGGCGGTGCTGCGGCGCTTCGGCTTTCGCCGCGTGCTGACGGTAAACGGCGCGATCTGCGCCGCCACGCTCTTCGGCTGCGGGCTGCTGTCGCCGGGCGACCCGCTGCCGTGGATGTGCGTGCTGCTCTTCGTGGCGGGCATGGCGCGCTCGATGAACTTCACCGCCATCGGCACTCTGGCCTTCGCCGACGTGCCCGACGAGACCCGCGCGGGCGCCAGCACGCTCGGCACCATGCTGCAGCAGGTGTCGCTCGCGCTCGGCGTGGCTCTGGGCGCGATGGTGCTCG
This sequence comes from Variovorax sp. 22077, assembly GCF_052044195.1. Lineage (NCBI taxonomy): Bacteria > Pseudomonadati > Pseudomonadota > Betaproteobacteria > Burkholderiales > Comamonadaceae > Variovorax > Variovorax sp. 22077. Next base: position 135,236 of record NZ_JBQEQC010000022.1, on the reverse strand, counting down.
GCGCCTCGCAGGCGTTGCGCGGCGCGCCCGCGGTGGAGCTCGCCGACTTTCGCCATGCCTGGTACGTGGTCGGCCTGCTGATGGCCATCGCGGCGCTGATGACGCTGCGGCTCGACCGCCATGCCGGCGTGGCGGTGTCGCGCAGGGCGTGAGAACATCGTCCGCCTCTTTTCTGCCACTTCGTTTCCGGAGACATCTTCCATGCCATTGCACATCGGCATCGTCGGCTGCTCGGCCGAAGGCGCCGCGCTCTGCTATCGCACGCTGTGCGTCGAAGGCGCCAGCCACATGGGCCACGCCCATGCGCACCCCGAGGTCTCGATGCACACGCACTCGCTCGCGGCGTACGTGGACTGCCTGGACCGCGGCGACCTGAACGGCGTCGCGCAGCTGATGCTGTCCTCCGCAGGCAAGCTCGCCGCGGCCGGCGCCGACTTCCTGATCTGCCCCGACAACACCATCCACCAGGCGATGCACCTGGTGCTTGCGCAATCGCCGCGGCCATGGCTTCACATCGCCGAGGTGGTTGCAGCCGAGGCGGTGTCGCGCGGCTTCCGCAGCGTGGGCGTGCTGGGCACGCACTGGCTGGTGAACAGCGAGGTCTACCCGCAGGCGCTGTCTGCAGCCGGGCTCGAAGCCGTGCGGCCAGGCGCCGACGAGCGTGCGGAGATGGGCCGCATCATCATGGACGAGCTCGTGCGCGGCGTGATCAAGCCCGAGTCCACCGACGTGCTGCGGCGGATGGTCGACGGGCTGAAGGCGCGCGGCTGCGATGCCGTCGTGCTGGGCTGCACCGAGCTTCCGCTGGTGCTGGACGACGGCAACTCGTCGCTGCCGACGCTGGACTCGACCCGCCTGCTGGCACGCGCCGCGCTGCGGCGCGCGACGGCTGCAGCGGCGGCGACCGCCTGAGCCTTCGCCTTCATTCGTTCCTCGACACCACAAGCAAGGAGACGCTCATGCCCGACATCGCCTCGATGCAGAAGCTGCTGGACACCATCTTCCCCGGCCTCATGGGCGTGAGGCTCACCGAACTCGCGCCCGAGCGCGTAGTCGCGCAGATGGAAGTCCGCCCCGACCTGTGCACCGCCGGCGGCATCCTCCATGGCGGCGCCTACATGGCCTTCGCGGACACGCTGGGCGCAGTCGGCACCATCGTCAACCTGCCCGAAGGCAAGCGCACGACGACGACCGATTCGAGCACCAAGTTCATCGCCGGAGCACGCGTGGGAACGACGGTCACCGGCACCAGCGTGGCGCTGCACCGCGGGCGCACGACCCAGGTGTGGCAGACCACGATCGCCAATGCAGATGGAATGCTCTGCGCAGTCGTCACCCAGACTCAGCTGGTGCTCGACGCGGCAGCCTGAGCGTCGCTGCTGCTGCCCTCAGCGCTGATGGAAGCGGCCCTCAGGCCCGCTGCCGACGCCATCGCCCAAGCTCCGCCCGACCGAGCGGCGTGATGCGCAGGATCATGGCGGACCGCCTCAGGCGTTCGCCCGGCTCGGGAAGCCTCGCCTCGATGAACCCGGCCGCCGCAAGGACGGCCGCGCAGTGGATATCGGCCTCCTCCAGGATGGCCAGCGGGAAAGACGCCTCCTCGATCCGACGCAGAAAGTCCATCGGCATTGCTGATGATCCTCGCAGGTGCGCGCTTGCTTGTTCTTTTAGCTATGGCTCGTCGTCGTGGCTCCCCGCGACGATTGTGCAGCGTGCGGCCCGCCCAACTGTAGGCGCGGGCCTGCCGCTACGATCAGCCGATGACTACGCTGTACCTGCAGATGACCGAGAAGCTCTCCGCGCACTGGAGAGAGAACAACAACGCCTACCCCCGGAAGTTCGTGCTCAGCCCCGCACTGCGCGACCAGTATCTGCGCGACCTGTCGCTGATCACCATCCCTGGCGAACGCGACATGAGCGCGACGAAGCACATGGGAGTGCCCATCGAGATCGCGGAAAACACGCCGGGGGTGATGGTGGCTGCCGACGGGACGGAGGTGGCGCTGCAGTGAAGCAAGTCGCCGTCGACCTCACCGCCGATGGACCTGATCTGACAATGCAGGAGGCCGCACGGATCGCAGCGAGACGAGCGCAAGGCAAAAGGCGCCGCAACCGCGAGAGTTGCAGCGCCTTGCTGAATCTGGTGACTGGGGCGGAATCGAATAATTCTGCGCAACCCTCGCCAGCACTCGCTTTCGCTCACTGCTCCTGTTCTCTGGGCACACCTTCGGGTACACCAGACCATTTAAGGTCGTGCGGTGCGAAAGTTAAAATGGTGCTCTCCGTACGACCTAGGTCAGATTATCGCGCACTGGAGCGGCGAGAAGAATGCCTCAACCGCACAATTCGATAGCCGGTCAGTATCCATGGATTTGTGGGCCGTCATGGGGCGTGACAGAGCTGGGCCATGTTGGAAAAGTCTGCCGGCCAAGCCGGCTGATGCGTTGTCCGACCCGGCAATGATCTTGAATCTTAGGAATTCGCCCTCCTGCTTGGACGATGGAAGGCCCGACCTGAGATCGCTGTAGCACGAGGTCGGCACGAAGGGCGTGTGCAAGTAGTTCGACTGCGGAAGGCGGGTCGAACGTAAGACAGATAGGACTGAGCCACGCGGGCGTGTTCGACGTCTGCAAGAGTCATCAGGCGACTGGAGTCAAGGCGCTGCAAGATGCGCCTCAAGCTTGGCAATGGACGGCGCTTGGACGCGGCTCAGGAAACGGCAGCACGCAAGTTGATCACCGGCAAGACGCCAGATCAGCTGAAGATGGGCTATACGTTGTGGACGCGTGCGGCAGTGGGTGAACTCGTCGAGCAACGCTTTGGCGGACGACTTCCGGTGCACACGGAGGGGTGTTTACCAGGCGCGCAGCGGTTTCGCGCCCCAGAAGCCCTGGAAGAGGGCTTACAAGGCAGTTTCCCGCGGCGATGAAGAAGTGGCGTGGAAGAAGACCTTGTGAGGCACCGGCACGATCGTAGATGCGACGATCATCAGCGCGCCCAGTTCCACGAAGAACGCTGACAAGATGCGAGATCCAGAGATGCACCAAGTGGCCAAGGGCAAGAACTGGTTCTTCGGAGTGAAGCTGCACATTGGCGTGGACAGCCGCACGGGGCTGGCCCACAGCGCGGTGGTCACTGCGGCCAACGTGCACGACAAGCACCCATTGCCCGAACTGCTGCACGGCGAAGAGTTGAAGGTCTACGGAGATTGCGCCTATGCGGGCCAGCAGGAGTTGATCGCCAGCAAGGCGCCTGCGGCGCTGGACTGCACCAACGGGCGTGTGCGCAAGGTTGATGGCGAGCCCGATGAGAGCCAGCGTCTGAGCAACCGCAAGAAGTCCAAGGTGCGCGCGCAGGTCGAGCACGTTTTCGCTGTCGTCAATAGACTGTGGGGCTTCAGCAAGGTTCGATACTGTGGACTTCACAAGAATGCGACCAGGCCATTCACGGCCCTTGCGCTGGCCAATATCTACATGACCCCGAGGGCTGCTGCTGGTGGGCGTGCGCACGTAAAACGCCCAAGGGCGCGGCAATGCTCAAGCAGGGCGGAACCCCCTCATCCTGAATACCGATCAGCGCAATACAAAGCGTGCAGCACGCTCGATGCAGAAAAAGGGTGGTACTTCAGCGTAGCCTTAGATATCTCTTGGCTCTCTCAGCCTTATCGAATACTAGGTGAGCCTTGGACTTGCGGCATAAACCAGTGCTAGTTTTCGTCCGCACCTCCAAACCAAGACTCAGGTCAATCTCAGCTTCTTGCGCGGTCTGTCAAGCGCCTGAAAGAACTCAGAAGGCTGCATTTCCAGGGTTGCAATGATCTTGAGGATGTTGATGAGCGCGAGATTATGTTCGCCTCGCTCTATGCCGCCAATGTAGCTGCGATCGATTTCACATGCGTCGCCGAATGCCTCTTGAGAATAGCCAAGTTCTTTTCTGCGCCGTCGCACCGCTTCGCCAAACAGTACGAGCTCTGGCACTTTCTTCCTGGTAACTGAAACCCTGTTGACCATTCCGAGATGGTCAGTATTGCGGGAATAAAACACCACGGGATAAAATATCACGGGATATAGTTACCATGACGAGGTGAACTAAATGTCTCTGACATTGCTCCCGTCGCCGCTGCCAAGCGTACGCGCGGTGCGGCTTCCCGCTTCTGCATCACCTACAAGGCGGCAGAATCCAGCACCTGCGGCACGCAGCCTGTCCCTGGCAATAAGGGGGGCGCAAGTGAGAGCTCTGCGTATTGCGGCAGGAATGTCTGCGGGGCAACTGGCCTTGGCGGTGGGGATTTCTGCGTCGATGCTCTCGCGCATTGAGCGCGGCCTAGTCTCGCCTTCGGTGGAGACGCTGGAGCGGCTCGCGCAAGGGTTGCACGTGCCGGTCTCGCGCTTCTTCTGCGATCAGTCGCGGCGCACGGACTTCTGTCAGGTGCGGGCAGGGCAGGGGCTCGTGGTCGACCGCATAGGGGCCGTGGCGGGCTACCGCTACGAGCTGCTGGGCCACCTTTTATCGGGCAACTTATTTATCGAACCCTACTTGGTAACGCTGCTGCCGGGCGCCGACCCCTACATGACCTTCCAGCACCCGGGTCTGAAGTTCCTGTACTTCCTGTCCGGTGAAGTCAGCTACCGCTATGGCAGCAAGATGGTCGAGGTGAAGGCAGGAGACTCGCTGCTCTTTGAGGCAAGTGCGCTGCATGGCATCGAGTCCATCCACTCGGGACCGGTCTCCTACATCTCGGTGGTTTTCACACTGCGCGACTAAGTTGCTCGCCGAACTGTCAGGCTTGCTGAGGGAGGCCGATGCCGGCCCGACTCATCGATTTGGGATTCGCACATACCAATTTCTTTTACTTCTCTCAGCTTCGGTGTTCGGCATGCCGAATGCCGAGACAGCTCCGGCCGGTCTATCAAAAGCGGCGTCCTTCTTGTTCGATGAATGGCGAGGCATCTATCAGACAGTCATGCAGAGCGCTCTGCGTAAGCACGATGGATGATGCATGCCGGCAGCTTAGACACGATAGTTGCGGGAAGCGGGAGGAGTTTTGAGGGGGGAGTCCTTGTGCGGCTGTGAGGGCAGGATAGACTGCCGTCAGACATTGTTAACAGCGATGGCGTCGCGATGACCAAGACCTCTCGATCGAGCGTGATTGGGATCCGGGTGTCAGCCGAAACCCGGACACGGTTTGCCGCACTCGCGGCACGTCATCAACTCACCGAGGCAGGCCTGCTCGCCAAGCTCGTCGACGAAGTTCTGCGCACCAATGCACCGACCACGGTGTCGTCCTCCACTCATGCCCCGCGCGCTTCGGACACGGGCCGTCTTTCCGAAGATCGGATCACGCTGCGGCTTCGCGCGGACGATCGCGCCCTGATCGCTGACCGGGCCGAAGCTCGGGGCATGAAGCCGGGCAACTACCTGGCCATGCTGATCCACAACCACCTGCACGGACCCGTGGTGCTGCCACCGGAAGAGCTCAACCAGATCGAGGCGACCTGCGCACAACTGGCCGCGCTCGGACGGCAGTTTCGGATGTTCGGCTTGCCGAACACCGCCACACAGCCGCAGGCCTCCGAGATCATCGATGCACTTGCGCTTGCCCGAAGGGAGATCGAGCAGGCGCGCCGCGCGACGGCCGCCATCGTGCAGCGCAACCTGGTCAGCTGGGAGACCCGCGGCCGCGAGGTGGACCATGCCTAAGCAGACGCTGCGGCTCGCACGCGGCGGTCGCAAATCCGCCGATGGCGTGCGCGACATGACGCTGGACATCGTGAGCTATGGTCGACGTGGACCCGGTGGCACGCTGCGCTTCGGTTCCGGCGAGATTGCGCAGATCCAGCGCACGGTGGGACGCACGCCCGAGGTGTTGGTGAAGGTTTCTGGTGGCGGGCGCGACACCGGTGGCGTCGAGGCGTACCTGCGCTACATCAGCCGGCACGGCAAGGTGCCCCTCGAGACCGATGAGGGACCTGCCATGCAGGGCCGCGGGGCGCCCAGGGAGATCGTCTTCGACTGGCAACTGGACCTGTGCAGCAGCCAGTACAGGCCCAAGCCGGCCCCAGGCCAGAAGGACAGCCGCGCGAAGCTCGCCCATAACATCGTGCTGTCGATGCCGCCGGGTACGCCTCTAGACAAGGTGCTCGCAGCGGCACGCGTGTTTGCCCGGGAGAACTTCGCGATGCAGTACCGCTACGCCATGGTGCTGCACACTGACCAGCCACATCCGCACGTGCACCTCGTGGTCAAGTGCGAGCACGAGTTCGAGCCTGGCAAGCGTCTGTATATCCGCAAGGAGACGTTGCGCCGATGGCGCGAACAGTTCGCCGCGCTGATGCGGGAGCAGGGCGTCGCGGCCAACGCGACGCCGCGGCAGGTACGCGGCCAGACCCGCAAGCCGCTGAAAGACGCCATCCATCACCGGCTGCGTGCGCTTCGGGCGTTCGGGCGGCTGGCACCAGATGAGCGGGCAGGTCGGCGGCCGCCGAAGACTTCGAGTTTCATGCGGGCCAAGCTCGGGGCCGTGCTGCGGGCCCTACAGACAAAGCGAGACACCCTGGATGCCGGCAGAGATGAGATGCAGCGCACGCGGCAGGAGGTGGCGGCAGCCTGGCAGGCGACCGCCGATACGCTGAGAAGGCAGGGGCAGGCCGAATTGGCCGAGCGCGTGGAGCGCTTCATCGAACGCATGCCTGCCGTGCAGACCGATGAGCGGCGCATGGCTGAGCGCTGGAAGGATGCGGAGCGAAACCGGGCGCAGGAGCGTAAAGATGCCAAAGCACTTGGAGTGCACGTTCGGTGAGCCAGGAGCTTTATCCAGCGGCCGATGAACCTTGATGTTGGGAACTGGTTCTGCGCCCCTAGCGAGTGCCACCGATTTCGCTGAGGCCGCCCTTGGGGGCTGGCGCGCGGGTTTCATCGCCCGCGACCGCAAGCACTGTTTCATTTGCTCGAATTGCATCTCGCAGGCCGCAATGACGAAACGCAATGCCCACGCGCCATGCCTGCGCGACGCCGTACGACTTGCTCGTTTCGATTATCGATGTCCGTCTGGCCTTGCCACACGACGGGCCGACTGTTCCGCGTCTGCCGGACAGAGGCCGAGTCGGTGATGCCAATCGGGTGAGCCCAGTCGCGTCCTGATCGCCTGCACTCGACGCCGCGTTTGCAGCTTCTCCGTTGCGTTCTCACCCCGTCGTTGTTTGGCAATCCTGAGCGAAGCACGAATCCCATCGTGTGTGCTGAGCAGGAAGAGCGGCGATGACAGCGCCTTGCCGTACGAGCGGGAATTTCCCATCGGCCATCTATGCGCCACGTGCCGCGCATCGAGGGCGGATCGGGTTTACTTTGAGGACAGTCGCACTCTCATGTCGTTGGCGTTCTAGGTAGTCGCTTGGCAAAGAGGCGGTTCTTGTTCGAGGCGCGGCCCGCGTCTGTTTCTCGGTGAGTGTTACGCAGCGCACTTATGAATACGAGCGGATGCGCAATGACGCCAGTCTTGCATTGGGCTGCAGCCCTGCTGCGGTGTCGCCGTCTGGGAGGGCGGCCACTGACGCCGAAAGATAGGGGTTGTCTACTGTGAAAGTTGTTAGTTACCGGAAGTCGTGAGTCGTCGCATGCTCACGCGCATCCACACGGGAGCGAGTCTTAAGAGGCGCTCGATACGGTCGCAACGCTGAAGTCTGGATGGTTTTGCTGCTGGTTTCGGCGCCGGTGCTGCTGCTGTCCGGATTCTTCAAGTCAGAGATCGCCGCCGGTATTCAGGTAGCTGCTTGAGACTCGAACCAGCTTCAAGGAGTTGTCATGCATTTTGGACCCCATTCCAGTCACCGCCGTGTTGACCTTTCGAGCGCGGAAGGGCCCGAGTTCTTTCGCATGCACGATGTGATACGCATCACCGCGCTGAGCCGCGCGACCCTATATCGCAGGATCGCTGAGGGCAAGTTTCCAGCTCCTGTGCACTTGGGTGGACGCGCCTGCGGATGGCCGCGTGCCGCACTGCAGCGCTGGGTAGATGACCCGGAGGGGTACGTGGATGCCCACGGGCCGGCCGACCTCAATACTCGAGCCTGACACGCGCCCGCGGTCCAACGACTCCTACCGGGCTGTTAAAAATTCCAGTTGCCCATGACCCCTGAAGACTGAGAGGGTGTCGTGATCGACATCGCCACGTGGCGATGTGCGCGCGGGACTGCCGCGGGGATGTAATCCTCGGGGAGGGCAGGCACTTGGCGGTCGAAGATGTTCTTTGCCGACAGACTTGTCGACGACAGCGAGCCCTTTCCGCCCCATGTGCCTATGACGGCGGACGCGCGTTACGCCTACGTGGGCGCCAACATCGGCGTGCCCTCGATGCAGGTGGTGCACAAGGCGCCCGACGGCTCCCAGGTGCGCTGGACCCTGTACGACGCCCAGGGCCAGGCCGTCCGCAGCTACGACGCGGTCGTGCGCGGCAACGCTTACGAAGCCAGCATTCCGGCGCCCTACGCCGCCGAGATCTCGGCCGGGCGCTGGAAGGTCGTCACGCGCTGAGGCAGCGCGGGAAGGCGAGGCGGGGCGGGGCGGGGCGGGCGCCGCGCTCAGAACGGCTCGACCGGCAGCGCGCGCTTGTGCGCGCTCTTGCGATGCGTGGAAAGAATGATGCGACGCGCCTCGGCCGACACCGGCTTGCCTTCGAGGAAGTCGTCGATCTGCTCGTAGGTGACGCCGAAGGCGTCCTCGTCGGGCTTGCCCGGCACCAGCGACTCGAGGTCGGCGGTCGGCACCTTGAAGACCAGCGCGTCGGGCGCGCCCAGCAGCTGCGCCACCGCTCGCACGCGGCGCTTGTTGAGGCCGGTCAGCGGCGTGATGTCGGCCGCGCCGTCGCCGAACTTGGTGAAGAAGCCCATCAGCGCTTCGGCCGCATGGTCGGTGCCGATGACGATGCCGTCGTGCGCGCCGGCCACCGCGAACTGCGCGATCATGCGCTGGCGCGCCTTGATGTTGCCGAGCACGAAGTCTTCATGCGCCGCATCGCGGAACTCCAGGTCACCGGCCTTCAGCGCCGCGAGCATGGCGTCGGCCGCAGGGCGGATGTCCACCGTGATCGTGCGGTCGGGCTTCATCACCGCGAGCGAGGCCTGCGCCTCGGCCTCGTCCTTCTGCACGCCGTAGGGCAGGCGCATCGCGATGAAGCTCGCGTCGTAGCCCGTGGCGCGCAGCTTCTCGACCGCGCGCTGCGCAAGGCAGCCGGCGGTCAGCGAATCGACGCCGCCGCTGATGCCCAGCACCAGCGTCTTCAGGCCGGTCTGCTTCAGGTAGCTTGCGAGAAAGTCGACGCGCCGCTCCAGCTCGCGGGCTGCATTGAAGACGGGCGCGACATGCAGCGCCGCGATGATCTCGCGCTGCGTGTCGTCGACGGGGGTGAGGTCTGCGCTCATTGGTTTTGTCTGCGTATGAAAGAGGTCAGAAATCCACGAGGCTGAGGCCGATGCTGAGCACCGTGCGCTTGCGGTTGTAGTCCACCAGCGTGTCGCCATAGCCCGAGAACAGCTGCGTGTGGAAGCGCAGGTTGCTCTTGGTCGGGTCGCCGATGGCTTTCAGCCATTCGAGGCGGATCGAGCCGCGGCCGCTGTCGCGCAGGTTGTTGCGCACGGTCACGGCGAGCTGGTTGTCGCGGTTGAGGTTCCAGCGGCCGGTGATCTCGGCGCGGCCGATGTAGTCGGCGATGTCGGGGTTGTCGTCCTTCGCGGCGCTTTCGGAGATGCGCTTCCAGATGCGGCCGGTGATGGTGAAGCGGTCGTCCAGCTCGGCGCCGCCCATCAGGTACACGCGGTTCCAGCTGCGCGACAGCGGCAGGCTCTGTCCGTTGGACTGGTGCACGATGCCCAGGCCGGCATAGCGCCAGCGCCAGCCGCCCGGCAGCTTGAAGTCGGCCGGGTAGACGTACATCAGCTCGGGCTCGTGGTCGGTGGTGCGGAAGGGCCGCGAGATGGAGCCGTTGAACAGCTGCCAGGTCGACTGCTGGCTGTAGGCGAACCACAGCGAATCCTTCTTGACCGGGTCGTTCTGCGTGAGCAGGCCCTGCGCGAGCTTGGTGCGCACCGACAGGCCGATGCGCATCTCGTTGGCCTGGTAGGCCACGGGGTCGGCGGTGTGGTCCGGCGAAGGCGAGGTCGGCGTCTCCGGCTTCTTGGTGGCGGCCGAGACCGACACGTTCAGCGGACGGTAGCCGCGGAAGCCGAAGGTGCCGCAGTCGGTGGCGTTCTCCAGTTCCCAGAAGCGCGAGAGCGCCGAGTACTGGCGGTCGCGGCAGCCCTCGGTGGTGGCCACCGAGACCACGCGCGTGGCGGGCACCGATCCGTCCACCGGCGGCTGCGTGCTCGCGAGCACCGGCGGGGCAGGCGGCACCGCGGCGGCGGGCAGCGTCTGCTGCTGCGCCCAGCGGTCGAAGCAGGCCAGGCGGGCCTCGTTGTTGGCGCCGAGCGCGGTGCACTGCTGCCAGGTGAGCTGCGAGTCGGCCAGCGGGCTCGGGGGCTTGTCCACGGCCTGCGCGTGCAACGCGCCCGCCGTACCGCCCAGGCAGGTCGCCACGGCGGCGAGCGTGCCGAACCCGAATCGGGACCGCGGGATGATCTTCTTCGTCTTCGTCATGGCTTCTTTCCTTCCTGTGCCACTGTCTTGCTGAGCACGAACGGGTGCGTGCTCTCGTCGGCCGCATTGCGCCAGGTGCCCCTGAATTCGCGGCCGCACGAGCCGGCCTGCAGCTTGCCGGACCAGACGCCGCTGATGGCGCGCCCGTCCTGCGACTCGTCGATGGAGAGCGCGCCTTCGTCGTCCACGTCGCCCGCGAGCTGAGCGACCGTGGCCTTCGCCGGGTTGGCGCCGTTGCGCGTGATGGTGCCGCGCACGCCGTCGTAGTCGGGGTGCTTGCCGAGCTGCACGACGGCCACGGCCGGCAGGTTGTCGAAGCGGGCTTCCCAGCTGCCGTAGAGCGATTCCAGCGGCAGGTCGCGCGCGTCGGTGGGGCAGTCGGGGTTGCCGCCTCTCATCGAGGCGCAGCCCGAAAGGAGGGCAATGGCGCCGGCGAGCAGCGCAGCGGTCGCGGTGGTCTTCTTCTTCATCGTGTTCGTCGTCGTCCTCGCTGTCGTCCTCATGGCGCCGAGGCGGCCGCTGCCGCCTTCGCCGCGCTGTCCTGCGCCTTGCGCGCGAACTCGGCGCGCAGCGCCTTGAGCTTCTCGCGCGGGTCTTCCCTGGTGGTGGCCTTGTCCAGGCCCATCTCGGCGATGAAGCGGCTGGGCACGCAGGGCACCATCTCGCGGCCCTGCTTGCGCTTCTTGGTCCAGCTCACGGCCAGGCTGCGCTGCGCGCGCGTGATGCCCACGTACATCAGGCGGCGCTCTTCCTGCAGGCGCTGCAGCGTGTCTTCGCTGACCTGCTGCTGGCGGCCGTTGTCGTCGTCGAGCTTGAAGGGCAGCAGGCCCTCGCTCACGCCGATGAGCATCACGTGCGGCCACTCGAGGCCCTTGGAGGCATGCAGCGTGGAGAGCGTGACCACGTCCTGGTCCTGCTCGCGCTCGCTGATAGTGGACAGCAGCGAGATCGTCTGCGCCACCTCGAGCAGGCTCTTGCGCTCGCTCTCGATGCCGCCGCTGTCGGCGCCGGATGCGTCGTCGAGCGTGCCGCCGGCGCGCTGCGACATCCAGTCGACGAACTCCAGCACGTTGGTCCAGCGCGAGGCCGCGGCGGCCTCGCTGTCCTCGCCGTCGTAGAGGTGCTTCTCGTACTCGATCTCCTTGAGCCAGTCGAGCATGAAGGTGCGCGAGTCCTCGGCGCCCATGGTGCGGCGCGCACGGTATTCGAGGTCGTTGATGTAGCGGCCGAACTCGTGGATGCCCTCGAGCGTGCGCTTGGGCAGCACGCTGGGCAGCGAGGGGCTGAAGAGCGCCTCGAACAGGCTCAGCTTGTACTGGCTAGCGAAGGTGCCGAGGCTGGCGAGCGTGGTGTGGCCGATGCCGCGCTTGGGCGTGGTGATGGCGCGCAGGAACGCCGGGTCGTCATCGTTGTTGACCCACAGGCGGAACCAGCCGCACAGGTCCTTGATCTCGGCGCGGTCGAAGAAGCTCTGGCCGCCGGAGACCTTGTACGGGATCTGCGCCTTGCGCAGCGCCTGCTCGAACACGCGCGCCTGGTGGTTGGCACGGTAGAGGATGGCGAAGTCGCGGTACTCCTTGTACTGCTTGCCCTGCGTGGTGGCCTCGCCCGCGCGGATGCTGATGATGCGAGCCACCGCGCGCTCGGCCTCGTGCGCCTCGTTGTCGGCATCGACGATGCGCACTGGCTCGCCTTCGCCGAGTTCGGAGAACAGCGTCTTCGGAAAGAGCTTCGGGTTCGGCCCGATCACGTTGTTGGCCGCACGCAGGATGGCGCTGGTGGAGCGGTAGTTCTGCTCCAGCTTGATGACCTTGAGCTTCGGATAGTCGACCGGCAGCTTGCGCAGGTTGTCCAGCGTGGCGCCGCGCCAGCCGTAGATGGACTGGTCGTCGTCGCCCACCGCGGTGAAGTGGCCGCGCTCGCCGGCCAGGGCCTTGAGCACGTCGTACTGCGTGGCGTTGGTGTCCTGGTATTCGTCGACGAGGATGTGGCCCATCTTCGCCTGCCACTTGGCGCGCACTTCGGGGAACTCGTACAGCAGCTTCAGCGGCATGCCGATGAGGTCGTCGAAGTCCACGCTCTGGTAGGCCAGCAGGCGCTCCTCGTAGCGCGCCATGATCTTCGCGGTGATGCGCTCGTTGTCGTCGGCCGCCTGGGCCTCGGCCTGCGCGGCGTTCAGGCCCATGTTCTTCCACTTGCTGATGGTCCACTGCCAGATGCGGGCGGTGGCCGCGTCGGTGGTGCCGCCGGCGTCCTTCAGGATCTTGGTCACGTCGTCGGCATCGAGGATGCTGAACGCGTTCTTCAGGCCGAGCACGCTGCCGTCCTCGCGCATCATGCGCACGCCCAGCGCGTGGAAGGTGCACACCACCACCTTGCGCGCGTCCTTGCCGATGAGGTCTTTCGCGCGCTCGCGCATCTCGGCGGCGGCCTTGTTGGTGAAGGTGATGGCCGCGATGCGCTGCGGCTCGATGCCCGACTGGATCAGCCGGCCGATCTTGTGGGTGATCACTCGCGTCTTGCCCGAGCCCGCGCCGGCGAGCACCAGGCAGGGACCGCTCATGTAGTTGACCGCTTCGAGCTGTGCGGGATTGAGACCGTGGGACATGGGAGGAAAAGAGAACCGAGGAAGCCGGAAAGTGCCGCCGCAAACGCCGTGGGGAACGGCCGGCGCAAAGCGGGCAATGATACGGGGCCGGCGCTTTTGCGGCTGTAGGCGCGCAACGCCGATGCATCCCCCGGCAGCAGGCAACGACAATGGGGTGTGCTGGCTGTATTCCTTGTTACTTTCCCTTTCTTCGCGCTGATCGCGGCCGGCCACGGCGCGGCGCGCGCCCGCATCCTGCCGCTGGACGCCATTCCCGGCCTCAACACCTTCGTGCTGTATTTCGCGCTGCCGTGCATGCTGCTGCGCTTCGGGGCCGGAACGCCCATCGGTCAGCTGCTGGACGGCAGCGTCGCACTGGTTTGGGGCATCTGCGCGCTGGCGGTGGTGGCGGGCGTGGTGGCCTTCACGCGGAATGCGCGCGTGGGCTGGAACGACGCCGCCTTCGGCGCGCTGGTGGCCGCGTTCCCGAACACCGGCTTCATGGGCGTGCCGCTGCTGGTGGCCATCCTCGGCGCGCAGGCGGCGGGGCCGATCATCATCACGATCGCGTTCGACCTGGTCGTCACTTCCTCGCTGTGCATCGCGCTCTCGCGGCTCGACGGGGCCGGGGAGGCCGGGCGGCACGGTGCCATGCTGGCGGCGCGCAAGGCGCTGCGCGGCATCGTGGTCAACCCGATGCCGTGGTCGATCCTGCTGGGCGTGCTGCTGTCGGCCGCGCGCTGGACGCTGCCGGGCCCCGTCGAGCGGACCGTCGCCATGCTGGCCGACGCGGCCTCGCCGGTGGCGCTCTTCACCATCGGCGCGGTGCTGGCCCGCTCGGCGCTGCTGGCGCGCGAGCACGACGCGAGTGCGGCCGTGGCCGAGGCCATGGGCGCCACCGGCCGCATGCTGGCGGCCAGGGCGCCGTGGAGCGACGTGCTGCCGGTGGTGGCGGTGAAGCTCATCGTGCATCCGCTGCTGGTCTGGGGGCTGGGGCGGGGCGCCATCGCGCTGGGGCTGCCGCTGTCGCACGCGGCACTCGTCGTCATCGTGCTGGTGGCGGCTCTGCCGAGCGCGAGCAACGTGTCGATGTTGGCCGAGCGCTTCGGCGCGGACAACGGGCGCATCGCCCGCATCATCCTGTGGACGACGGTGATCGCCTTCCTGAGCTTTCCCCTGGCAGTGAGCGCGCTACGGAGTTAGCACGCCGAGCTTGAACGGATCGGCATCGGCCAGGCGCTCGCACTTCGAGAAGTCGCGGCCCTGCGTGCCGTCGCAGTAGTAGGTGTTGTAGATGCGGCCGAAGAGGGTGGGGCTCGCGGTGAAGAGCACGCCGTGGTCGGGCTGCCAGTTGTCCTTGGCGTCCCCCGCTGCAGAAGGCGCCGCGCTGGTCTCGATGGGCTTGGCAACGGCCGAGGTGGGCGTGAATTCGGCCAGCGTCTTGTGGGCCTCGTCGCCGCGCCAGCGCACGGCCAACTCGGCGGCGGTGGGGCGTTGCGCCACCGGAAGCAGGATGCCGTTGACCTGCGGGCCGTAGCCGAAGCGATGGGTCTTGCCGGCCAGGAAGGCGTAGGCGCAGGCTGCCATGCACTGGCCGCGCACTTCGGTCTGCACGCCGCTCGCGCGGATCGCGTCGGCAAAGGCGCCGGCCGCATCGGCGGTGCCGCCGAAGGAGTCCTCGAAGACCACGGTGTGGATTGTTCCGCTGGTCAGGCGGTCGGTGAATTCCTTGATCGCGCTGCCGTCGAGCATGCCCGACACCACGAGCCGGCTGCCCTGCAGTTCCAGTTCGGCCGCAGCGGCGGGCGGCGCGGCGAGGGCAATAGCGAGGCCGAGGAGGCCCACGAGGCCGGAGGGGCCCGATGCCAGCGAGAGGGACCAACCACGAAGAGACGGCGGTTTCACGGTGACCTACCTTTGCGACCAGTAGCGAGGCAGTTTGGAGTTCGCGATCCGCGGCGGGTTCGCGTCTTTACAGCTTGTGCAGCGCAGCGAGCGCCGTCAACTTATTTTTCACATATTTTCGGTAATCCTGGGCATGCCGTAAGGCATAGCTGTCGGCTACCACTTCAGATGAATGCTTGGGTTTGCAGATGCGCTGCTACAGTGTTCACAAGTCAAAGATGTGAATGGGGCGCGCGATGGCAATTCTGGTTCGCATCCTTCTGTGGCTGGCCTGGCTCTCGGCCGTCGGCTGGTTCTGGCATGCCGGCAAGTTCGGCACCGCCACCGCGATCGCGCTCGCCGCGCTGAGCCTCGTGGTGTTCGCATGGCCGGTGGGCGTCGCGCGGCGCAGGCACGACGAACTGCGCTATGTCGACATGGGCAAGGAGCCGACGGGCTACCACTGAAACCGCGGTCTCAGGGCCTGCGGACGCCGCCGGCGTCAGATGCTGTGCGGATCGACGTCGATCAGCCAGCGGATCACCCCCTTGCCCTCGGGCGTGCGCCGCAGTTCGTGCAGCAGCGGCTGCCATGCCGCAAGCAGCTTCTGCAGCGCGGCGCGCGAGGGGCTCTCGATCAGCATCTGCGCACGCTCCACGTTCGCCACGCGCTGGATCGCCAGCGGCACTGCCGGGTAGCGCGTGACGATGTCGGCGCCCGGCAGCGACTCGGCCTGGTCGGCCGCCGTGTTCAGGAAACCCTGTGCCACCGACTGCTCGCGCGCGTCGGCCCGCAGCAGCGCCTGGAAGGCGAAGGGCGGCATGCCGGCGGCGTGGCGCTCGTCGAGCTGCTGCGCGGCGAATGCGGTGTAGTCGTGCCTGCGCAGCGCCATGAAGAGCGGATGCTGCGCGTGGTGCGTCTGGATCCACATCTCGGCCGTCGCGCCCTGCGCCGCGAGGTACGCGGCGTCGCGGCCCGCGCGGCCGGCCGACTGCATCAGCAGGCTGAAGAGCCGCTCCGGCGCGCGGAAGTCGCTGGAGAACAGCGCGCCGTCGGGGTTCACCGCCGCCACCAGCGTGATGCGGCGGAAGTCGTGGCCCTTGGCGATCATCTGCGTGCCCACCAGCACGTCGACCTCGCCCGCGTGCACGGCGGCGAGCTGCGATTCGAGCGCGCCCTGCTTCTTCGTGCTGTCGGCGTCGATGCGTGCGATGCGCACCGCGCTGCCGTCGGGCCGCTTCACCGATGAGAACAGCTCCGCCAGGTGCTCCTCGAGCCGCTCGGTGCCGCGGCCGACCGGTGCGATGTCGGGATTGCCGCAGGCCGGGCAGGCGCGCGGCACGCGCTCGGTGAAGCCGCAGTGGTGGCAGCGCAGCGTGCGGTCGATCTTGTGGAATACGCGATAGGCGCTGCAGTGCGGGCATTCGCTCTTCCAGCCGCAGTCGCCGCAGGCCAGCACCGGCGCATAGCCGCGTCGGTTGAGGAAGATCATGCTCTGCTCGCCGCGGGCGATGCGCTGGCCGATGGCGTCGAGCAGCGCGCCCGAGATCACCGTCTTCGGCGGCTGCAGGTTCATGTCGACCAGCCGCACGGCGGGCAGCTCGCCCGCGCCGATGCGCGAGGGCATGGCCAGCCGCACGTAGCGACCGCCCGGGTCCTCGCCTTCGGCGGGGCGGCTCTGGTGCCAGCTCTCGAGCGAAGGCGTGGCCGAACCCAGGATCACCTTGGCCTTCTCGCGCTGGCCGCGCCACACGGCGAGGTCGCGTGCGGAATAGCGCGCGCCCTCCTGCTGCTTGTAGCTGGGGTCGTGCTCCTCGTCGACCACGATGAGCCTGAGCGCCGGGATCGACGCGAACACCGCCATGCGCGTGCCCAGCACGATGCGCGCCGCACCGCTGTGCGCGGCCAGCCAGCTCGCCAGGCGCTGCGGGTTGGTCATGCCGCTGTGCAGGGACACCACCGCCTCGTCGCCGAAGCGCGCCTTGAAGCGGGCCTCGAGCTGCGGCGTGAGGTTGATCTCGGGCACCATCACCAGCGCCTGCGCCTCGGGCTCGCGCGCGAGCAGGTCGGCCACGCAGCGCAGGTAGACCTCGGTCTTGCCGCTGCCGGTGCTGCCGGCGAGCAGGAAAGTGCCCGTTCCCTCGTCGATGCGCGCCAGCACGGCCGCCTGCTCCGCGCTCAGCGCCACCGGGTTCGACGACTCGGCCGTCTGCGTGACCGGCCCGGCCGCGCTCTTGCGCTTGAGCCGGCGTGCGAGCTGCGCGGTCGACAGGTCGCGCAGCTGCGGCGGCAGGGCCGCGAGCGCGATCTCGCCGATCGAGCGCTGGTAGTAGCGCGCGGCGAAGGCCACGAGGTCGCGCCAGCCTTCGCCCAGCGGCGCCAGCGCGTCGAGCGCCGCGCCTACCGGCTTGAGCGCCATGTCGGGCTCGGTGCCTTCCAGCGAGACCGGCTCGTTCCAGACCACGCCCAGCACCTCGCGCCTGCCCAGCGGAACGCGCACCAGCGTGCCCGGCGGCAGCGGCTCGGCGCCCGCGTAGCTCAGCAGATCGCCGAGCGCGGCGTGCGCGGGCGTCTGCACGGCGATGTCGAGCCGCCACGGCAGTGCCGAGGGGGCGCCGTTCGTCGGCTGGTCGCTGTCGTCGAGGGGCAGGCCGGCGGGGAAGATGGGAGATCCTTCTTGGAGCGGTTTGTTAATGAGACTTTGAGCAAGACCACTTAAGTCGTTGATTTTCCAGCGCTTTGGATCCCATCCAGAGTTCCTGTGGATAACTTTGTTGACAAGCAGGCCCGACACGCTGCCAAGCCTTGAAAATCAAGGCTCCGGCTGGATTGCCCGGAAAAAATGCAAAGTTCAAATCCTATACAAATCAACGACTTAGCTTTGCTATCTCTTTGGAAGCAAGGAAGATGGGTAACCCGCGAATCTTGCGCACTGCAGCACGCGTTTTGTGCATAAGTGGGGTTGCATATACCGTTTTTGCGCTTGACAAACGGCTGCGGACGGCTTCTTCCGGGTTGCCGCGACCGCGCCGGCCCGGCACCCGCCGTTAACAATCTCAGGCCCGCATCGCCCGGGACTTCGCGTGCACCGCGGCCACCAGGGCCGCCACGTGCTCCGGTGGCGTGAACTGGCTGATGCCGTGCCCCAGGTTGAAGATGTGGGTCGGGCCCGGGGCCGTGCGGTCGGCGTGGGGCTTGCCGAAGGCTTCGAGCACCTTGGCCACTTCGGCCTCGATCTGCGCGGGCTGCGCGAACAGCACGTTGGGGTCGATGTTGCCCTGCAGGGCCTTGGCCTTGCCGTCGGCGCCTTCGGCGACCTGACGGCGCGCGGCGGCCAGGTTCACGGTCCAGTCGACGCCCAGCACCTGGCAGTCGAGTTCGCGCATGTCCTGGAGCCAGAGGCCGCCGCCCTTGGTGAACACGATGCGCGGCACCGGCTGGCCGTCGGCCCCGGTGCGCTTGAGGCCGGCCAGCACGCGAGCGGTGTAGGCGAGGCTGAATTCCTGGAACGCGCCGTCTGCCAGCACGCCGCCCCAGCTGTCGAAAATCATCACGGCCTGCGCGCCGGCGTCGATCTGGGCGTTGAGGTAGGCGGCCACCGAGTCGGCATTCACGGCCAGCAGGCGGTGCATGAGGTCGGGACGGCCGTAGAGCATGCTCTTCACCAGGCGGTAGTCGCTGGAGCCGGCGCCTTCCACCATGTAGCAGGCCAGCGTCCACGGGCTGCCCGAGAAGCCGATCAGCGGAACGCGGCCGTTCAGCGCCTTGCGGATCGAGGCCACGGCATCGAACACGTAGCGCAGCTTCTCCATGTCGGGCACTTCGAGCGCCCCCACGGCGGCCTCGTCGCGCACCGGGCGGGCGAAGCGCGGGCCTTCGCCGGCCTCGAACGACAGGCCCAGGCCCATCGCGTCGGGCACCGTCAGGATGTCGGAGAACAGGATGGCCGCGTCCAGCGGATAGCGCTCCAGCGGCTGCAGCGTGACCTCGGTGGCGTAGCCGGTGTTGGTGGCCAGGCCCATGAAGCTGCCCGCCTTGGCACGGGTGGCGACGTACTCCGGCAGGTAGCGGCCGGCCTGGCGCATCAGCCAGACGGGCGTGTGGTCGGTGGCCTGGCGCCAGCAGGCTCGCAGGAAAGTGTCGTTTTGCAGGGGGGCGAAGGGCATCCGGCGATTGTCGCAGGGGTGTGTCCTGGTCTCTCAGGCAACCGGCTTGCCGCCGAACGCGTCCGCCACGAGGCCGATGAGCCACTGCAGGGCCGGATCGGCGTCGTGCGCGGCCGCCCACAGCACGGACACCTCGTAGGCCGGCGTCTCGAAAGGCAGGGGGCTCACCGCCAGCCCGAGCGCGTCGCGCCAGGTGGCGGCGGCGAAGGTGGGCACCGTGGTGATCGCGGGCATCTGCCGCACGATGAAGGGGCTGGTCGCGAAGTTGCGGCTGGAAAAGACGACCTTGCGCGTGTGCCCCTTTTCGCGCAGCAGGTCGTCGACGAGGCCGCTGAGGTCGGCGCTGAACGAGGTCAGCAGGTGCGGGTGGCGCAGATACTCGGCGAGCGTGATCTTCCCGCCGCGCAGCTTCACGAGCGTGGGGTTGTAGACGCAGACGAAGTGCCAGCCGAACAAGGCGCGCTGTCGGTGCCAGGCGGCGCAGTCGGTGAACACGCCCGCCGCCAGTTCGATCTCGGCCGCATCGAGCATGGCGGGCGCGTTCGTGCGGTCGGCCTCGCGCGCGATCAGCCTCACGCCCGGCGCCTCCGTGGAGAGCCGCTGCATGAGCCGGGGCATCAGCGCCACTTCGAGCACATCGCTCAGGCCGATGCGGAACACACGCTCGGCTTTCGCCGGATCGAACGCGGGCCGCGCATGCAGCGCCTGCTGCAGCGACAGAAGCAGCGGCTCGATGACGCACGCGAGCTCCAGCGCGCGGGGCGTCGGCGTCATGCCATGCGACGTGCGCACAAACAGCTCGTCGCCCAGCGCGGCTCGCAGGCGCTTGAGCGCGCCGCTCAATGCAGGCTGGCCGATGAACAGGCGCTGCGCCGCGCGCGTGACGCTGCGTTCGTGCAGCAGCGCGTGGAACACCAGCAGCAGGTTCAGGTCGAGCCGCCTGAAATCACTTTCGTTGATGTATTCCATGATTCCAAACGATTTGAATGATAGTGCCGCGCTCCCTAACCTGAGGTCTCTTCCAGCATTCAAAGGAATCGACATGGCCCAGAAGGAACGGCAACAGACGGTGGTGGTGGTCGGCGGCTCGTCGGGCGTGGGGCTCGAGACCGTGCGGCGCATGGCGGCGACCGGCGCGCGCGTGATCGCCACGGGACGCGACAACGGCAAGCTGCAGGAGGCGATCGGCGGGCTTGGCGCGAACGTCAGCGGCGCCGCCTTCGACGCCTGCGACCGGCGTGCGCTCGAAGCCTTCTTCGACAGGACCGGCCCCATCGACCACTTGGTGCTGACGCTCAGCGGCGGCGAGGGCGCGGGCGAGTTCGCGCAGCTCGACCTGCAGTCGCTGCGCCGCGGCTTCGAGGCCAAGTTCTGGCCGCAGCTCGAGGCCGCCCAGGCCGGCGCACGCGTGCTGCGCAAGGGCGGCAGCCTGACCTTCGTGACGGCGATTTCCGCGCGCAACTCGCTGCCGGGTACGGCGGGGCTGGCGGCGATCAACGGCGCGATCGAGGCCATGGTGGGCAGCCTGGCGCGCGAGTTGAAGCCGAGCCGTGTGAACGCTGTGTCGCCGGGCCTGGTCGACACGCCCTGGTGGGACCGCGTGCCAGCCGCGATGAAGGACGACCTGTTCCGCCAGCAGGTCGAGACGCTGCCCGTCGGCCGCGTGGGCCGGCCGCAGGACGTGGCGCATGCGATCCAGTTCCTGATCGAGAACGGCTACACCACGGGCACCGTCATCGAATGCGACGGAGGGCTGCGGCTGGTGTGAGTCGAAGCGCTTGCAGCACCCGAAAGCGCCTGCGCCGGGACATGCATCGTGCGGGCATCGAAAAGTTTTGTTGAAAAAACGCGGGCGGATACAGAGCGATACGCAGGACCGGGCGAACGGCGGTTCGAGGGGTGACAGTCGGATCCATCGACCTTCCACCACAACCTCCAGCCATCCAGGAGAGCCCATGACATCGTCGCTCCAACTGCCCCGCAGAACCTTCCTCGCAGCCGCCGCCCTCGGCGCCGCGGCCGCCCAGCTCGCGGCACTCACGCCGGCCTTCGCCCAGGCCGCCGGTGCGTCCCGGCGCCTCGAGCCGCTCAAGAGCATCGATGCCGGCACGCTCAACATCGGCTACTACGAAGCGGGCCCGGCCGATGGTGCGCCGGTGATCCTGCTGCACGGCTGGCCCTACGACATCCACATGTTCGTCGACGTGGCGCCCGCGCTCGCGGCGGCGGGCTTCCGCATCATCGTGCCGTACCTGCGCGGCTACGGCACCACGCGCTTCCTGTCGGCCGACACGCCGCGCAACGGGCAGCAATCGGTGGTGGCCGTGGACATCATCGCGCTGATGGATGCGCTGAAGATCCAGGTCGCCACCGTCGCCGGCTGCGACTGGGGCGCGCGCACCGCCTGCATCATGGCCGCGCTGTGGCCGCAGCGCGTGAAGGCGCTGGTCTCGGTGAGCGGCTACCTCATCGGCAGCCAGGAGGCCGGCAAGGTGCCGCTGCCGCCGCAGGCCGAACTGCAGTGGTGGTACCAGTACTACTTCGCGACCGAGCGCGGCCGCGCCGGCTACGAGAAGAACCGCCACGACTTCGCGAAGCTCATCTGGCAGACGGCGTCGCCCAAGTGGAACTTCGACGCCGCCACCTTCGATCGCAGCGCGGTGGCGCTCGACAACCCCGACCACGTCGCGATCACGGTCCACAACTACCGCTGGCGTCTCGGCCTGGTCGAGGGGGAGGCGAAGTACCAGGCGCTGGAGGACCGGCTTGCCAAGGCCCCGGTGATCGGCGTGCCGACCATCACGCTCGAAGGCGACGCCAACGGCGCTCCGCATCCGGAGCCCGGCGCCTATGCGAAGAAGTTCTCGGGGCGCTACGAGCACCGGCTGGTCAGCGGCGGCATCGGCCACAACCTGCCGCAGGAGGCGCCCGAGGCTTTCGCAAAGGCGGTGATCGACGCCGCGCGCGGTTAAAGCTGGCACTACCCTGAGCGCAGGAGCGACGACCATGTGGAACATCCAACAGGCCTACATCGACGGCGCCTTCGTGCCCGTGCAGGGCAGCGAGCGGCTGGAACTCGTCGATCCGGCCACCGAGCAGCCGATCGGCACCGTGACGCTGGCGAACCGAGACGACGCGAAGCGCGCGATCGAGGCCGCGAGCCGGGCACAGCCGGCGATGGCCGGCAGCACCAGGACGCAGCGCATCGACATGCTCAGGCGCCTCGAGGCCGCCGTGCTGGCGCGCACCGAGCAGATCTGCGAAGCCACCATCGAGGAATACGGCGGCCCGCTGGCCCGTTCGCGATGGGTCAGCAACTACGCCTCGCAATGCTTCGCCGACACGGCGCGCGTGCTGGAGGGCTATGACTTCGAGCGGCGCATGGGCGATGCCGTCGTGCGCATGGAGCCGGTCGGCGTCGCGGGCCTCATCGCGCCATGGAACAGCACCGCCGGAAGCATCTGCAGCAAGCTTGCATCGACCGTCGCCGCGGGCTGCGCGTCGGTGATCAAGCCCAGCGAGTTCAGCCCGCTGCAGGCGCGGGTCGTGACCGAGGCGCTGCACGAGGCGGGCCTGCCGGCGGGCGCCGTCAACGTGCTGCTCGGGCGCGGCGGCGACGTGGGCGACGAGCTCGCCACCCATCCGGCCGTCGCCAAGATCTCCTTCACCGGTTCGACCGCCACCGGCAAGCTCATCGCACGCGCGGGCCTGGACACGCTCAAGCGCGTGAGCCTCGCGCTCTCGGGCAAGTCGGCCACCGTGGTGCTGGACGATGCCGATCTGGCCACGGTGCTGCCCATGGCGCTGGGCGCGGCCTTCATGAACAACGGACAGGCCTGCGTGGCGGGCACGCGCCTGCTGATTCCGAATGCGCGGATGGCGCAGGCCATCGAGCTCTTGCGCGCGTCGACCAAAGCCATGCGCGTCGGCGACCCGCGCGACCCCGCCACCGCGGTCGGTCCGCTGGCGAGCAAGGCGCAGTTCGAGCGGGTGCAGCGGTTCATCCGCCGCGGGCTCGAGGAGGGCGCGACGCTGGTGGCCGGAGGCGAAGGCCGCCCGGAAGGCTTCGACAAGGGCTGGTTCGTGCGGCCCACCGTGTTCGCGGGCGTGCGCAACGACATGGACATCGCGCGCGAGGAGATCTTCGGACCGGTGCTCTCGGTGATCGGCTACGACGGCGAGGACGATGCGCTGGAGATCGCGAACGACTCGCCCTACGGCCTGCAGGCCTACGTCTTCTCGTCGCAGCCGCAGCGCGCACTGCGTGTGGCCTCGCGGCTGCGCGCCGGCACGGTGCTGGTCAACCGCGTCACGCCCGAGCTCAGCGCGCCCTTCGGCGGCGTGAAGCAGTCGGGCATCGGCAGGGAGTTCGGGCTCTTCGGCATGGAGGCTTTCCTGGAGCCGAAGACCGTGGCCGTCGCGCAGTCCGGTTGAGATCGCGCCGCGAAGGGGCGCAGGGGCAGCAGGGGGCAGGGGTTATCCTGCCCTCATGCTCCTTACAGACTCCGAGTCCTGCGCATTCGCACCGCAAGCACAGGCGAATGCCGGCAAGAGGCCGTTGAAGCGCTGGGCGTGCCTCTGCTTCCTTTTCTTCGTCTTCATCGCGGCCTGCGCATGCCCGGCCTTCGCGCAGTCCAGGACGAGCCCGGTGCCCGTGCCGCCGATGAAGACGCGCGTGGTCGATCTCACGAACACGCTGGGCGCGCAGGAAGCCGATGCGCTGCGCCAGGAGATTTCCGAGCTCGAGAGCAGCACGCAGGCGCAGCTCGCGGTGCTGGTCGTGCCGACGACCGGACAGGAGTCGATCGAGCAATACGCCACGCGCGTGTTCGCGCGCTGGAAGCTGGGCCGCAAGGACGAGAACGACGGCGTGCTGGTGCTCGTCGCGTTGAAGGATCGCAAGATGCGCATCGAGGTGGGCTCGGGCCTGGAGGGCGCGATCACCGACATCCAGGCCGCCGCCATCATCGACCGGGAGATGGCGCCGCGCTTTCGCAATGGCGACTACGCGGCCGGCCTGCAGGCGGCAGTGCGTGCGCTCTCGCAGCTGATCGGTGCGCCGGCGGCAGCGGCGCAGTCATGGCCCGACACGCTCGCATCGGACACCTCGTCCGCGCCGCTGCCGGTGGATGAGGAAGCCGTGCGCGAGCCGAAGGAATCCGGCGGCGGCCTCACGCCGGAGGGGAAGGCCTTCCTCGGCGTGATGCTGTGGAGCATCGGCGTGGGTGCATGGCATGGACTGGGCGCGGGGCCGCTCGTCCCCACGCGGCGACGCACCTCGCGGCCCCCTGTGCGGGGCAAGCGTTCGGGCAAGCGCGGGCGCCGCCTCCAGCGGCCCGAGCCCTGGGCCGAGGCGCTGCAGGACATCGAGCCCGAAGAGCCGCGCAAGCCGCGCGACTGGCGGCTCGTGCTCGGCCTGGTCGGCGCGGGTCCGCTGGGCGGGGCGGCCCTGCTGCTGAACCCGTTCATGGCGGGCTTCCTGGCCATTCCGGCGCTCTTCCTCTACGGGCTCGGCTACCTGTGCGCGCGCGTGAAGGAGGTGGCCTATGTGCTCGGCGGCATCGCCGCGGTGATCGCCGCCTTGACCTGCATCGGCTTCATGGTCGGCGGCGACGTGTTCTGGCCGGGCTTCCTGTGGGCGCTGGCGATCGGCGGCGCGGGCCTTCTGGTCACGGTCATCGTCTTCGGCATCCGCAACACCTGGCGCGACGGCAGCGTGCTGGGCTTCGTGGTCCGCTGGGTCGTCGTGCTGGGCGTGGCCGGCGCGGCGGTCGCGATCACCAGGCCCGGACCCTTCCCCGGCGAAATGTGGATTCCGGTGGCCATCGCGACCGTCGTCGCGCTGCTGTTCATGTTCGTCTTCCCGATCTTCGGCACGGGCTCGGGGGACGGCGACGACGATAGCTCGGACAGCGGCTGGAGCAGCGGCTCGTCGAGCAGTTCTTCGAGCAGCAGCAGTTCGTCGTCGGACAGCTCCTCGTCCGGCGGCGGGGGCTCCAGCAGCGGAGGCGGGGCCTCCGGCAGCTGGTAGCGGCCGCTCAGACCACCGGCACGCGCGTGGCGTCGGCCGCGTCCACCTTGCGGCGGTACAGCACCAGTGTGGCGATCAGGCCGCAGATGGCTGCGCCCGTCATCCACAGGCCCGGCGCGCCCTTGTCGCCGGTCATCTCGATCAGGCCCGTGGCGATGGCCGGCGTGAAGCCGCCGAAGATCGCGGTGGCCAGGCTGTAGGCCAGCGAGAAGCCGGCGGTGCGCACGTTGACGGGCATCACCTCGGTGAGCGCGACCACCATCGCGCCGTTGTAGCTGGCGTACAGGAACGACAGCCACAGCTCGACCGCGAGCATGCGCGCGAAGCTCGGCTCGCCGACCAGCCACTTGAGCGCGGGATAGGCGGTGAGGATGGTCAGCACCGTGAAGACGATCAGCAGCGGCTTGCGGCCCACGCGGTCGGACAGCGCGCCCATGATCGGCAGCCAGATGAAGTTGGAGATGGCCACGCACAGCGTGACGATCAGGGCGTCGGTGGTGCTCAGGTGCAGCACGGCCTTGCCGAAGGTCGGCGTGTAGACGGTGATCAGGTAGAACGACACGGTCGTCATCGACACCAGCATCATCCCGGCGATGACGAGGCCCCAGTTGGCGATCATCGAGCGGAAGATCTCGCGCGCGTCGGGGCGGTGCTTGCGCGCCATGAACTCCTCGGTCTCCTGCAGCGAGCGGCGGATGATGAAGAGCACCGGCACGATCAGGCAGCCCACGAAGAAGGGGATGCGCCAGTAGAAGTCGCCGATCTCCTGCGGCGTGAAGGTCACGTTGAGCCAGTAGCCGAGCGCGGCCGCCACGACGATGGCCACCTGCTGGCTGGCCGACTGCCAGCTCACGTAGAAGCCCTTGTGGCCCGGCGTGGCCATCTCCGACAGGTACACCGACACCCCGCCGAGCTCCACGCCGGCCGAGAAGCCCTGCAGCAGCCGGCCGACCAGCACCAGCACCGGGGCCGCGAGGCCGATGGTGGCGTACGAGGGCACGCAGGCGATCAGCAGCGTGCCCAGCGCCATCAGCGCCAGCGTGACGATCAGGCCCTGGCGGCGGCCGACGCGGTCGACGTACGCGCCCAGGAAGATCGCGCCCAGGGGCCGCATCAGGAAGCCGGCGCCGAAGGTCATGAAGGTCAGCATCAGCGAGGCGAACTCGTTGCCCGACGGGAAGAAGGCCTTCGAGATCTGCGTGGCGTAGAAGCCGAACAGGAAGAAGTCGAACATCTCCATGAAGTTGCCGCCGGTCACGCGCAGGACGGTGGCGAACTTGGAGGAGGAAGCGGTGGAGGCGTGGGCGGCTGTGCCCGATTGCGCGGCGCTGGGCGCAGGATTCATCTAGTTGTCCCCTTGGGCGGTTCTGGCGATGTGTGCGCCCAAGCGTAGGCCGGGCTTCCCGACCGCAACCTGACTGCGCTGGTCAGGTAGCTGTCACCGGCATCGATGTCCCTCAGGCGGGGCGCTGCAGGACCAGGAAGCTCCAGCGCACGTCGGCGCGCCCGAGCATGTCCTCGCGCTGCGCGAGGAAGCGCGGCAGCAGCCCGTGACGGCCGGCGAGTTCGGCCGTTTCCTCGGCCGAGACCTCGAACATGCGCCGTCCCTCGGGCACCGGGCCGTGGCGCAGCGACATCGCGACCTGGCCGCCCTCGGCCACCAGCCCCGCGAGAGCCTGCATCGCTGCGGCGCGCTCGGCGGCGTCCAGGTGCATCCAGACGGCGGTCAGCAGGACCAGGTCGTGGCGAATGCCCAGCGTCAGGGTGCGGTGCAGGCCGGGCAGGTGGTCGTCGATCCACTCGATGGGCAAATCGGCATGGCGGCGCATGCCCTCGGCGCGCAGCTGTGCCGTGGGCTCGACCGCCACCACCCGGTGCCCCCGCGCGGCCAGCGCCGCGGCATCGCGCCCGGAGCCCGCGCCGATGTCGAGCACGCGCGCCGGTGCGGCAGGCAACAGGTGCAGCACCTCGCGGTGCACGTCTTCGAAGCGCAGGCTCTCGTACTGCTGCGCCAGCGCCGCGGCATTGGCGCCGTAGCCGGCCGTGCCCCGGATCTCGCTCATCCCGGCGGCGTCAGGCCTTGTACTTGATCGAGCAGCCGTACGGCCGCGTGGTGGCCGCCGAGATCGGCCTGCCTCCGAAGGCCTCGCCCAGGGCCTGGTTCACGTAGTTGGTCGCGGTCTTGATGTCGTCCGCCCGCGCCGAGGCGATGCTGTCGATGCCGCCCGCGTAAACCAGCACGCCCTTGGGGTCGATGATGAAGATGTGCGGGGTTGTGCGCGCGCCGTAGACTTGGCCGATGACGCCGTCCTCGTCCATCAGTACGGCGGTGGGCGCGGCCTTCTGCGACTTCATCCAGGCGTCCAGCGCCTCGGGCTTGAGGTAGTCGGTGGCGGCGCGCTCGGTGGAATTGATGGCCAGCCACACCACGCCCTTGTCGGTGGCGGCCTTCTGCGTGGCGGGCATGTTGCCGCTGCCATAGTGCTTGCGCACGAAGGGGCAGCCGGGGTTGGTCCACTCGAGCACCACGAACTTGCCCGCGAAATCGGACAGCTTGTGCTTGGCGCCGGTGGTGTCGACCGCGACGAAATCTGGCGCCTGCTGGCCCACCGTGGGCGCTGCGGCGGCGTTGTTGCCCATCAGGAAGGTGGCGCCGAGCGCCACTGCGGCGGCGACGACGGCACGGCGGGAGGCCCGGCTCAGGGCGGCGCGGGCATTGCGCGCGGCACGGAAGGAACGCGAGTCGGCGGTTGGCGAGAGAGACATGGCCAGCTTGAACTCCAAAACAAAATTCCAAACAACAACTGCAGCTTAGAACGGTTTCTTCAAGTGCTTGTGACAACCCATGTCACGCCGGTGGTCAAAGGGCGGCGATGGCGGCGCGGACCTCGTCCTTACCCAGTATCTCCGTCAGCACGACCGGGGGCTTGCCCGGCGCCTGCAGCACGTACACCGGCACGCCGCTTCGGCCCAGCGCGGTGAGCGCGGCGGTGATGGCCGGGTCGCGGCGGGTCCAGTCGGCGCGCAGCATCGCGACCTTCTTGGCGTCGAAGTCGGCCAGCACCTTCTCGTCGGACAGGGTGCTCTTCTTGTTGTACTGGCAGGTCACGCACCAGGCGGCGGTGAAGTCGATGAACACCGGCCGGCCCTCGCCCGACAGCTGCGCCACGCGCTCGGCGGACCAGGGCTGCCAGCGCTGGCCGACGCCGTCCTTCGTGGCGGCCGATGCCAGCTTCGCGGGCTCCACCACCTGCAGCACGTTGCGGCCGATGGCGGCGGTGAGCACGGCGGTGAAGGCGATCAGCACGCCGGCGATCACCATCCGCGTGCGCCCGCGCAGCGTGAGCGCCCAGACGATCGCGGCCATGCACACCAGCAGCGCCAGCAGCGTGCCCGCGCCGTCGATGCCGCTTTGCTGGCCCAGCACCCACACCAGCCACGCCACGGTGGCGAACATCGGGAATGCGAGCAGGCGGCGCAGCGTGCCCATCCACGGCCCCGGCTTGGGCAGCAGGTAGGCCACGGCGGGCACGAAGCCGGCCACGAGGTACGGCAGCGCCAGCCCGAAGCCCAGCGCCGCGAAAAGCAGCAGCGCCTGGGCGGCCGGCAGTCCGATGGCGAAGCCCAGCGATGCGCCCATGAACGGCGCGGAGCAGGGCGATGCGATGACCACCGCGAGCACGCCCGAGAGGAAGTCGTTGGCCAGCGGATGCTTGGCCTGCGCGCTGCACACCGAAGAGGGCGCGGCGCGGCCGAACTCGAACACGCCCGCGAGGTTCAGCCCGATCAGCGTGAACAGTGCCGCCAGCGCCGCCACCACGCCCGGCGACTGCAGCTGGAAGCCCCAGCCCAGCCCGGCGCCCGCCGCACGCAGCGCGAGCATGCCGCCGCCGAGCGCGAGGAAGGACAGCATCACGCCGCCCGTGTAGGCCAGCCCGGCCTTGCGGTGCGCGCTGGCGTTGCCGGCCTGCCGCGCGAAGCCCAGCACCTTGATCGCGAGGATCGGGAACACGCAGGGCATCAGGTTCAGCAGCAGGCCGCCGAGCAGGGCGCCCAGAAGCGCGGCCATGAAAGTGGTGGTGGAGGGGGCGGGCAGGTCGCCGGCCTTCGTTGCCGCGGCATTCGCGGCGTTGGCCGCGAGCGCCGCCTGCAGCGCCGGAGACACCTCGGCAGCGCGCGATGCGACGGCCGAGGGCCACGCGCCCGAGACAGGCGCCTCGGCGCGCCACGCCACCGGCTGGCCGGCCTGGCGGTCGGCCTCGGGCAGCGTCACCACCACCGGCATGACGGTGGGGCTGGCGCTGCGCTGGTCGGCCAGCGGCACGGTGGCGGTCCAGGTGTCGCCCTGCCAGGACTGGGTCCAGTCCTTGCCGGAGACGGCGGCGGTGCGGATCACCTCGGGGGTCTCGGGGAAGAACTCCAGCGTCTTGCCCTGCGCGGCGGCCGGCAGGCCCTCGAGCCGCACCTTCAGGCTGTGGCCGTCGACCTCCACGGCGCCCGGCCTGGCCAGCGGCTGGGGGGCGGCGCCCAGGGCGGCATCGAACTCGGCCTTGTGCAGCGCGGTCGAGCCCTGCAGCGGCAGGGACAGCGTGAAGGTGCCCTCCTCGGGAATGCATTCCTTGCGGCAGACCAGCCAGGAGGCCTTGAGCTGGATGTCCATCGCCGGCGTGCCGCCCAGCGCCACCGGCGGCTTGTAGAGCGTGGAAACCTCCAGCGGCACCGGCAGCAGCACGGTGTTCTCGTAGCCGTAGTTGGCGAGGCTGCCGACCGGGATCTTCTTCGGCGCCGGCCATGCGATCTCGCCGGTCGAGACGCCCGCCGGCAGCGTCCACGTCATCTCGGTGGGCAGGCCGGAGTCGCCCGCGTTCTTCCAGTAGGTATGCCACTCGGGCTGGTGCGCGATCTGCAGGCCGACCCAGACCGGGGCGCCGGGCGTCACGCCGTCGGGGGCGTGGGCGACGAGTTCGGCGCGCACATGGGGGGTGGTGACCACCGCGCCCGGCTTCGACGCCAGTTCGGATGTCGATTGCGCCACGGCCGGCATGCTGGCTGCGGCTGTTGCTATCAGAAGCGTAGCGAATTGGATGCGCGGGAAGATCATGCCGTCAGTCGGAGCAATCGGTGGGGGCGAAGTTCCGGGGCCTCGTCAGCCTGCCGTGGCGGCTTGCGGACCCCAGCCCAGCACCACGCGGCGGCTGCTGGCGCTCTTCTTCTCTATCTTGGTGACCACCACCGCCCCGATCTCGGCGGTGTTTGCAACATGCGTGCCGCCGCAGGGCTGGAAGTCGATCGCCGTCCCACCCTCTCCCGATCCGCCGATGCGGATGGTGCGAACGGTGCCCGTGCCGCGCGGCGGCTGCACGCTCATGCTCTTGACCAGCGCGGGGTTGGCGTCGAGCTCCTCGTCGGTGATGGCGCCCACCGTCAGCGGATGGGCCGCCTCGACCAGCCGGGCCAGGCCCGCGGTCAGCGCGTCCTTGTCCAGCGGATCGGTCATGTGGAAGTCGATGCGCGCGTAGTCGGGCGTGATGGAGCAGCCGTTCACCGGGACCGGCACCAGGTGGCAGAGCAGGTGCGAGGCGGTGTGGAAGCGCATCAGCCGATGGCGGCGCTCCCAGTCGATGCGGGCGGCGACAGCGTCGCCTGGCTTGAGCGCGGCCAGCAGCTCTTCCTGTCCCGGAGCCGGCACGTGGATGAATTCGTCGGTCGGCTTGCCTTCCGCATCCTTGGCCTTGCGGGTGTCGGCGATGACGATCTCTCGCCCGCCGGCCATGGCCAGCACGCCGCTGTCTCCGGCCTGTCCGCCGCCCAGCGGATAGAACACCGTGCGGTCCAGCACGATGCCGGTGTCGTCGATTCGCACGATGCGGGCGTCGCAGCTGCGCAGGTAGGCGTCGGCGCTGAACAGGTCGTCGGTCATCCGGCGATGGTAGCGGCGATGCGCCGATGAGGTGCGCCCACGCCAGAAAGCGCCCACGGCCGACACTGCCCGGTGCACCCGCCTGGGGAAGATGTGCCGCATGCGGCACGCCGCCGCAGACGACCGCAGCGCAAAGGAACACGCATGGAACGACAGCAGCAAGCACCCACCCGCATCGCGCCTTCGTGGCCCGCAGCCACCGCCGCGGCACTCGCCGCCGCGCTGCTCGTCGCCGGCTGCGGCGAGGCGGCAAAGCTCGCGCCCGAGCTGACCACCGGCCCCCGCCCGCAGCTGGCCGAGCCGAACAAGACGCTGATTCCCACCGTCAACGTCGCGCCGGCTGTCGGCTGGACCGACACCGCCGCGCCCGTCCCTGCCGAGGGCCTGAAGGTGACGGCGCTGGCGCGCGGCCTCGACCATCCGCGCTGGGTCTACACGCTGCCCAACGGCGACATCCTCGTGGCCGAGAGCAACAAGCCGCCCAAGCCCGCCGACAGCAACGACGGCGGCAGCGGTCCCATCGCCAAGATCCGCAACTGGGTCATGGGCAAGGTCATGGGCCGCGCCGGCGCGGGCGTGCCCAGCGCCAACCGCATCACCCTGCTGCGCGACGCCGACGGCGACGGCGTCGCCGAGGTGAAGCAGGTGTTCATGACCGACCTGCGCTCGCCCTACGGCATGGTGCTGGTGGGCGGCGAACTCTTCGTCGCCAACGCCGATGCGCTGGTGAAGGTGCCCTACACCGAGGGCCAGACCTCCATCACCGCCAGCCCGACGCTGGTGACGCAGCTGCCCGCCGGCATCAACCACCACTGGACCAAGAACGTCATCGCCAACGCCGACGGCAGCAAGCTCTACGTGACGGTCGGCTCCAACAGCAACATCGGCGAGAACGGCCTGCCGGCCGAGGAGGGCCGCGCCGCCATCTGGGAGGTCGACACCAAGAGCGGCGAGAAGCGCCTCTTCGCCAGCGGCCTGCGCAACCCCAACGGCATGGGTTGGGAGCCCGAGACCCAGGTGCTGTGGACCGTGGTGAACGAACGCGACGAGATCGGCAGCGACCTCGTGCCCGACTACCTCACCTCGGTGAAGGACGGCGCCTTCTACGGCTGGCCCTGGAGCTACTACGGCGGCGTGGTCGACGTGCGCGTGCAGCCGCAGAACCCGCAGATGGTCGCCAAGGCCATCGCGCCTGACTACGCGCTCGGCTCGCACGTCGCACCGCTGGGCATGGCCTTCTCGCGTCCGGGCGGCATGCCCGAGCAGTTCGCCAGCGGCGTGTTCATCGGCGAGCACGGCTCATGGAACCGCAAGCCCAAGTCGGGCTACAAGGTGGTGTTCGTGCCCTTCATCGGCGGCAAGCCCAGCGGGCCGCCCATCGACGTGCTGACGGGCTTCCTCAGCGCCGACGAGAAGGCCCACGGCCGCCCCGTGGGCGTGGCGCTCGACAAGAGCGGCGCGCTGATCGTGGCGGACGACGTGGGCAACACCGTGTGGCGGGTGTCGAAGGCGCGGTAGCCGTCGTCCTTCGTTCCTCAGCGCTGCGGCCGGGCGATGCGGTAGAGCCGGTGCCGGCGCAGCGCGTGTCCTTCGGGCACCAGCGGGTGGTCGAAGGCGCCATCGACGTCTTCCTTCATTCCGATGCGCTGCATCACCGCGGCCGAGCGGGTGTTGTTCCATGCGGTGAAGGCGACGATCTCCTGCAACCCGAGCTGCTCGAAGCCCACCTGCAGCGCGGCGCGTGCCGCCTCGCTCGCGTAGCCATGGCCCCACCACCTGCGCGCGAAGCGCCAGCCGATCTCCACGCACGGTGAGAAGGGCAGCTCGGCCGCCGGCGAGTTGAGCCCGGTGAAGCCCATGAACTCGCCCGACTCCCTGTGCTCCACCGCCCAGAAGCCCCAGCCGTTCTCGGCGATGCGCGAGCGTGTGCGCGCCACCGCCGCATCGCTGTCGGCGCGCGTGGGCAGCGGCAGCAGGAACTCCATCACCAGCGGGTCGCACGCGAGCTCGAAGAAGGGGGCCAGGTCGCTGTCGCGCCATTGGCGCAGGCGCAGGCGGGTCGTGTCGGTTTCGATGATGTCTCTGGTCATGCGGCCGATTGTGTTCGACCTGCACGCTAGCCCCCGCGGCGGCAGGCTCTCTCAATCGCGCCTGCCTGCCGCGTGCCTTGACTCAGAACCCGGCCAGCACCACCTTGCCCTGCGCCTTGCCGCTCTCGATGAGCGCGTGGGCGCGGCGCAGGTTCGCGGCGTTGATGGTGCCGAAGCTCGCGTTCGCCGTGGTGCGGATGCGGCCCGCGTCGACCAGCGCCGCCACCTCGGCCAGCAGCGCGCCCTGCTCGGCGATGTCGGGCGTCTCGAAGCGCGAGCGCGCGAACATCATCTCCCAGTGCAGCGAGATGCACTTGGTCTTCAGCGGCATCGCGTCGAGCACCTTCATGTCGTCGATCACCGCGAGCTGGCCCTGGGGCTTGAGGCTTTCGATGATCTGCGCGTAGTGCTGGTCGGTCTGCGTGAGGCTGGCGACCATGTCGACCTCGCCGATGCCGGCGGCCTTCAGTTCGGCGGCCAGCGGCCTGGAGTGGTCGATGACCGCGTGCGCGCCCAGTTCCAGGCACCAGGCGCGCGTCTCGGCGCGCGAGGCGGTGGCGATCACGCGCAGCTTCGTCAGCTGGCGCGCGAGCTGGATGAGGATGGAGCCCACG
This sequence comes from Variovorax sp. 22077, assembly GCF_052044195.1. Taxonomy (NCBI): domain Bacteria; kingdom Pseudomonadati; phylum Pseudomonadota; class Betaproteobacteria; order Burkholderiales; family Comamonadaceae; genus Variovorax; species Variovorax sp. 22077. The sequence goes on along the minus strand of NZ_JBQEQC010000022.1, from coordinate 101,315 downwards.
CCGCCGGCACCACCGGTGACCAGCAGCGTCTGGCCTTCGCCGCCGCCCTTGGGCACGCGCAGGCGGTCGAACAGCAGCTCGTAGGCGGTGATGGTGGTCAGCGGCAGCGCGGCGGCCTGCGAGTCGTCGAGGCTCTTGGGCGCGAGCGCCGCGATGCGCTCGTCCACCGCGTGCAGCTCGGCATTGGTGCCGGGACGGATGATCGAGCCCGAGTAGTACACGCGGTCGCCGACCTTGAAGTTCTTCACCTGGGCGCCGACGGCCTCGACCGTGCCCACGGCGTCCCAGCCCAGCACCTTGGCCTGGCCGGCCTCGGGAGCGGCGTTCTTGCGGACCTTGGTGTCCACGGGATTGACCGACACCGCCTTCACGCGCACCAGCAGGTCGCGCGCGCCGGGCACGGGGGTGGGCAGCTCGATGTCCTGCAGCGACTCGGGGTTGTCGATGGGAAGGGGCTGGTAGTAGCCGATGGCTTTCATGGGAGGACCTTTCAGTGACGATGACTGAACTGTAGGATCGCAAGGCTGATTTGATAAGTAGGCCGAAATCAGCAACAGTTTCAAATGAAGATTGAAAATATCTCCGACCTGCAGGTGCTGGTGCACACCGCGCGCGCCGGCACGCTCACCGCGGCGGCGCATGCGCTGGGCATCACGCCGGCGGCCGCGAGCGCCACGCTCAAGCGGCTGGAGGCGCAGCTCGGGGCGCGGCTGTTCGAGCGGTCGACGCGGGCGATGCGCCTCACGCCGCAGGGGCAGACGCTGCTCGACTACGCGGTGCGGGCGTTCGAGCTGCTGGACGAGGGGGAGTCGCTGGTCACGGCCGATCGCGGCGAGCTGGTCGGCACCCTGCGCGTGGCCTCGCCCTCGGACCTGACGCGCAGCACGCTGCTGCCGTGGTTCGACGAGTTCCTGGCGCTGCATCCGGGCGTGCAGCTGTCGCTCTCGGTGGGAGATCGGCCGCTGGACGTGATGCGCGACGAGGTCGACGTGGCGCTGCGTTACGGCGCGCTGGCCGATTCGCGGCTGGTGGCGCGCGCCTTCGCGCTGACCAATCCGCTGCTGACGGCTTCACCCGACTACCTGCGGCGGCATCCGGCGCCCCGGGTGCCGCAGGACCTGGTGCACCACAACTGCCTGATCTTCAATCGGTCGGGGCGGCGGCACCGGCTGTGGCGGTTTGCGCAGAACGGGCAGTGGACGGAGGTGCGGGTGAATGGGAACCGCAGCGTCGACGATGCCTCGCTGGCGCGGGAGTGGACTGTGGCGGGGTATGGGATTTCTCTGAAGTCTGCGCTGGATGTGCGCAATGACATTCGGGAAGGGCGGTTGGTGCAGCTGTTGGCGGATTGGGAGACTGAGCCTTATCCGTTGCATGCCTTGTTGCCTAGTGGGAGGTTTGTGCCGGCTCGGGTTCGGGCGTTTGTCGAATTTCTTGCCGTGAAGTTCGAGGGGTTGTTGGGGGCGGGGTGAGGTTGTTTCCCGGGGCCGGGACTCGGCCCGGCGGCCGACCTACTTTTCTTTGCTTCGCCAAAGAAAAGTAGGCAAAAGAAAGGCGACCCCACTGTCTGCGACCCCTTCGCTGCGCTACGGGGCAACCTGCGGTGCTCGCGTTTCGCGGGGTCTCGCCCAAACTCGCTTCGCTCAGACAAGGGCGAGCCCTGATCCGCGAAACGCTGCGCTCCTCAGCGCAGCCAGAGGGGAGGGGGAACGCTCGGGCCTTTGCTTCGCTCGGCCTGGCTCCCTCTCCCGCTTGCGGGAGAGGGCTGGGGTGAGGACTGCGGCGGCTGATGTCGCCGTGCTTTCTTGTTCCCTCAAATCATCGGCGTGACCGCACCATCCATCGCCACGATCGCGCCGGTCACATAGCTCGCTTTCGGCGACGCGAGGAACAGCACGGTGTTCGCCACTTCTTCCGGCGTCGCGATGCGGCCCAGCGGCAGTCTGGACTTGGCACGCTCCAGTGCTTCGTCGGTGCCGATGCCCTGCAGCTTCGCGTCGGCCTTCATGCCTTCCTGCAGGCGCTCGGTGAGGGTGAGGCCGGGGTTCACGGCGTTCACGCGCACGCCCTTGGCGGCGTAGGCGGCGGCCATGCCGGCGCTCACGAGCATGAGGGCTGCGTTGGCTGCGCCGCCGGCCATGTGGACGGGGCTGGCGACTTTGCCGCCCTGGCCGATGACGTTGACGATGGCGCCGCGGCCGCGACGGCCCATGCGCTTGACCACCGGGTCGATCATGTGGATGTAGGTGAAGTACTTGGCGTCCATGGCGTCGTGCCACGACGCGGCGGTGAGGTCGTCGGGCGGGGTGCGGCGGGCGGCGCCTGCGGAATTGACGAGGACGTCGACGGGGCCGAATGCCTTTTCGGCGGCGTCGAGGGCGGCAACGGCGCCGGCGGGGTCCTTGAGGTCGGCGGCGTGGATGGAGACGCGGCCTTCGGCCTGCGCGAACGATTCGAGCAGGGTCTTGCGGCCCTGTTCCAGGTTGGCGAGGTCGCGCGAGACGAGGCTCACGCGCGCACCTTCGCGCAGGAAGCCGAGGGCGCAGGCCAGGCCGATGCCCTTGCTGCCGCCGGTGACGAGTACGTGCTGGTCCTGGAGTTGGAGGTCCATGAATCGGGTCCTTGTTGGAGATTGCAGGATGGGTGCGGCGATTCAATCACCACCGCGAAACCCCTGCACGCGCCCGGACGGATGGACCACGGGCGCTCAGCGCTTGTTCTTCGTGGTCTCGGGTTCGAGGGCGGCCGGCGTGGTGTCGATGGCTTCGCGCAGGTGGCCGTCGTTGTCGTGGTGCACCAGCAGCTGGCGCGTGCGCTGCCAGGTCGACAGGCGCGAGGGTGGCACCTCGATGTAGGTGGCCAGGGCGGAGAGGGAGGATTTCTCCTTCACCGGCGCCGGCTCGCGGCGGTGCTGCCGGCGGCGCCAGGGTGCGATCACCAGCATCGACAGCAGGATGCCGCAGATCACCAGCCCGTAGAGGCTCAGCAGGTGCATCACCTCGGGCTGGGAGCGCGCGCCCAGCACGTAGGGCCACGCGTACCAGATGGCGCAGAACCAGATCGCGACTGTGACGGCGGGGCGCAGCAGGCGCAGCCACAGGTACATGGCCAGCGCACGCTGCGGCGAGCGGCTGCTGCCGAAGGCGTGCAGCGGAATGCGCGCGGCGTCGATGATGGGCTCCTCCACCGCCGGCTGCCCCCACGAGCGGCGGCGGCTCGGGGGCGCCGTGTCGTTGTGCATGTCGGGCGGGTAGCTGGAGGGGAACACGGACTCATGGGACATCGGAAACTCCTCTATCGGGACTTGTCCACACCGCTCGTTTGCCCCGGCGGCGTATCAGGGCTTTGGGAAAGGCGATCACGGTGGTGGCCATCGTGATGGTCCAGAAGGCGATCGGATACCAGATCGTTCCGGCGAAGTAGCGCATCAGGTCCCGGTCGTAGCGGCGGTCGATCCACAGGCTCAGCAGCATCTGCAGGATGCAGGTCATGGCCAGCAGCGTGCCCTGCCAGTGCGGCAGCAGGGCCGAGTGCCACGACGAGTCGGAGGGCAGGAAGGGCCGCACCAGGCTGACGACGAGCACCAGCGCCATCGCATAGGCCCAGAAGACGCTGGTCATGTACTCGATGTAGATGGGCCACATGCGCCAGTGGCGCGGCCGCAGGATGTGCGAGCTGCAGCGCAGCATGGTCTGGATGCCGCCGATGGCCCAGCGCAGGCGCTGCTTCCAGAGGCCGCGCAAGGTCTCGGGCATCAGGATCCAGCACAGCGCGCGCGGCTCGAAGCGCAGCTTCCAGCCGGCGATCTGCAGCTTCCAGCTCATGTCGATGTCCTCGGTGAGCACGTCGGGGCTCCAGAAGCCCACGTCGATCACCGCGCGGCGGCGGAACATGGCGATCACGCCCGACACCGTGAAGAGCGTTCCCACCAGCTGCTGCGAGCGCTTGATGAGGCCGATGATCGAGGAGAACTCGCCCACCTGCATGCGCCCGAGCAGCGTCGTGCGCGTGCGGATGCGCGGGTTGCCGGTGACCGCGCCGATGCGCTCCGAAGCCAGCATGGGCAGTAGCATCCAGGCGATGGCGTCCTCGTCGATCAGTGCGTCGCCGTCGATGCCCAGGATGTACTCGCCGCGCGCGAGCTGGCAGGCAGTGTTCAGGCCCACGGCCTTGCCCTGGTTGCTGGCGTTGTGGATCACGCGCAGGCGCCCGTATTCCTTCGTCATCTCGTCCAGCAGCTCGCCGGTGCCGTCGGTGCTGCCGTCGTTCACCGCGATGACTTCGCAGTAGGGGTAGCGCGTTCGCATCAGCTGCTCGATCACCTCGCGCAGGTGCGGCGCCTCGTTGAAGCAGGGCACCACCACCGTGACCAGCGGGCGCGAGGGCAGCAGGTCGAGCGGGTTGACGTCCACGTCGCGCTTGCGCTCGAACACCATCGCATGCGAGAGGCCGCCGGCCATCCAGACGTAGGCCATGAAGAACGGGTAGTAGAAGACGAAGCCGAACAGCAGCGAGGGCAGCGTCTGCGCGAGGAACTGCGTCGTGGGGCTCATGGCGCACGTCCTCCCTGCGCTGCGGGCGACGGGCCTTCGGGCTGGGCCGGCGTGCGCAGCGCACGCGGCAGCAGGGTGCGCACCGAGATCGCGCGGCGCACGGTGTCCAGCCCCGGCTGGTCGTTGAGGAAGTCGTCGGGGTAGTAGCCGAGGTGGCGCACACCGGCGCGCTGCAGCAGCGTCCACTGGCGCGCGAGTTCGGCGTCGGCCACGGGCTTGCCGGTGCGCCAGTCGCGCGCCTGCAGTTCGAACACCGTGCCGTCGAGGCCGCGCGGCGTGTCGGCGGCGCGCCTGGCCAGCCGCGCGAGCCAGCCTTCCGCGTCGGCCTCGCGTTCCATGCGCGGCATGGCCATCAGCGCGACGTAGTCGTAGGCCGCGAGCGAGGCCTCGTAGTTCTGCGCGAACCACTGCTCGGCCTGCGGCTCGAGCACCGGCCGGGCGTAGAGGTTGCGCGCGGTCTCCAGCGCGGGCCGCCATGCGCCGGTGCGTGCGGCGAGCTCCTGCGTGAACTCGATCAGGTGGCGCGTCTTGGCCGCGGTCCAGCGCGCCGTCAGTTCGGGGTTCGCGCGGATCGCGGCCATGTCGGCCGGCAGGCCCCACTTCGCGTAGGTTTCCAGCGCGGCAGGGCTCGCGTCCTCGTCGTCGGACAGCATCGCGTCGTCGTGGAACAGCAGGCCCTCGAAGAAGGCGTGGCGGCCCAGGTCCTCGTAGATGTCGCCGACCAGCGCCCGCACCGCGGGGTCGAAAGGCGTGAGGCGGTGGTAGCGGTCGGCGTGCACCGCACCGTCCTGCGCCGTCACGGCGTGCGTGGCGAGCGGGTTCGACGCCGGCAGCCTGAAGGCCGTGACCGGCATCCACGCGTAGACCTTCACGCCGGCGCGGCTGTGCAGCTGCCAGGCTGCGCGGCCGAACAGGTCGGCGCGCACCGGCAGGTGGCGGTTGGGAAAGTACAGCGCGTCGGCCACGCCGTCGCCGTCGGGGTCGGCGTACGCCTGCAGGAACACCGCGCGCGGATGCACCGCGGCCACACGGTCGATCAGCATCGAGAGGTTGCGCTCCTGCTGGGCCGGATCGGGGTCGTACACGTAGTCGAGGTCCACGTGCATCACCCGGTTGACCGGCCGCACCTCGCCGCCCACGGGGCTGCGCAGCATGCGGTCGAAGGCGGGCGCCTCGTTGTCGTAGGCGGCCAGCGCGCGGCGGATGCGCGCGAGCGGCACCTCGGGCGCATTGGGGCCGTCGTCGAGCGTGAAGGTGATGGGCATGCCCGCGCGCTTCGAGGCCTCGACCGCGGCGCTGTTGTAGGCGCCGTAGGGCCACACCATCGAGCGCACCTTCGCGCCGGTGCGCCGCTCGATGATCTCGCGGCTGCGGCGCAGGTCGGCCTCGACGCGCCGCACGTAGGTGTCGTCGTCCTCGTAGCGGCCGGTCTTCGGGTCGTAGCGGTGCGTGGCCGCGGCCGGCAGGAGGTTGCCCTGCGGGTTGGCGAGGATGCCGGTGTGCAACGCGTCGCTGTGGCTCGCGAACTCGACCAGGCCCGAGCGCGCCATCTCGGCCGCCTCGCTCCACGAGAGGAAGTTCTCGCGCGGCGCGGGCCTGTCGCCCCAGTGCACCTGCCGGCCCTCGGGCACCTCGAGCCAGCTCGTGACCAGCGCCATCAGCGCCGGGTAGTTGTAGCGCTTGAGCAGCGGGAAGACCTTGGTGTAGGCGCTGCGGTAGCCGTCGTCGAAGGTCAGCAGCACCGGCTTGGGCGGCAGCGGCTTGCCGCCCGCGCGAGCGTCGACGATCTGCTGCAGGCTCACCGGGTGGTAGCCGTTGTACTGCAGCCAGGCGAGGGTGTCGGCGAAGGTGCGCTCGTCCACCGCGGTCTCGTCGGGCGATGCCTCGAAGCTCTGGCGCACGTTGGCGCGCACGTCGTGGAACGCGATCACGCGAAAGCTCAGGCCGTCGTCCGGGTCGGCGGGCGGCAGCGGCTGCGCGGGCACCGGCAGCGCGCAGGCCGCGAGCAGCGCCAGCAGCAGCCACGGCAAGGTCGAGCGCCAGAAGGCGAGGGGATGGGGCTTGGTTTTTCTTCTCATCACGGCAGCGGGGTCGAGAGGTTCAGGAAGACGCCGCGCTGTCGCTCGCGCACGCCGTCGTAGGGATGGCCGGAGAAGACCAGGCCGTAGCGCAGCGTGAGCTTCGGGCCGAGGTTCCAGCGGTGCTCGTAGCGCAGGCTCCACATCGGGCCGCTTCCGAAGCCGGCCTGCCGGTAGCTGCCGCCGCCGAGCTCCAGCACCTGGAAGAACTGCCGGTCGTCGCGCTTCCAGTTGAGCCACTGCGCGCGCACGCTGAACTGCACGCTGGAGTCGCTCGACGGGTTGAAGTAGGGCGCATCGACCGCGCGGCCGCGGCTCGCGTCGGCGCCAAGGCGCGTCTCGAGCTGGAAGGCCGGCGTGCTGATCCAGCGCTCGCGCCAGCCGATGTCGATGCCTTCGCGCCGGTTGCCGTCGCTGAAATCGAGCTGCTGCCACTTGAGATCGAAGCGGCGCGATTCGTCGACCACGTAGCCCACGCCCGCGCCGAACTCGTGTGCGCCGATGCCCGCCGCGCGCGCCTTCCACGGCAGCTCCCGGCTGTCGCCGTCGTAGGTGGCCGACAGCCGCCATGCGTCGCCCGCGCGGTAGTCGAGCCGGCCGGCCACGCTGTTGCGGTACGGCCCGCTGTTCGCGTGCTGGACGATGCCTTCGGCGAGCCAGCGGCCCTGCTCCCAGCTCAGGCCGAGGCCGCCGCGTGCCCAGTTCGCGTTGCCGATGTCGGTGCTGCCGCGCCCCAGCGTCTGCTCGTAGAACACGCGCCAGCGGTCGTCGATGAGGCCCGAGCTGAGCCGGCTGTCGATGCGCCATTCGTGATTGGCGATGGCCGCGCCGCCCGAGGAGGCCTCGGCGTCGACGTCGAGTCTCGGGCCCACGAGTGCGCGGCGCTTGCGTTCCATCTCGCGCACCTGCACCGAGTCGGGCACGTCGGCGGCGAGCGATTCGGCGCGGCGGCGGGCCTCGGCGAACTCGGACGCGTCGAGCAGCGCCTCGACATGGCCCACGCGCGCATCGGTGTCGTAGGGCGAATCGGCCGCGAGTGCCTCGTAGCGCGCCAGCGAGGCCTCGGGGTGCTCGCGCAGCCGCTCGGTGAGGGCCGCGCCGTGCGCGAAGCCGGCATTCATCGGCGCCTCCCGCGTCAGCACCGAGAAGCTGCGCTGCGCGAGCGCGGGACGGTCGGTATAGAGCTGCACCATGCCCCGCAGGCCGCTGACGTCGGTGTACTCGCCGTTCGGGCGGCCGGGCTCGGGCGCGAGCCGCAGCTGCGCGGGCGTGGCGGCCTCGATGCGCTGCAGCAGCGCATCGGCGTCCGCGAAGCGGCCCACGTCGAGGTAGGCGTAGACCAGCCCCAGGTACGCCTGGTCGGGCATCGGCAGCTCGGCGCCGCGCCAGGCGATGGCCGCCTCGTAGACCGGCACGGCCTCGATGGAGCGCCGCTCCTGCGCGAGCGCGCGGCCCGCGGCCACCAGCGCGTAGGCGGGGATGTCAGTGTCGGTGGCGCGCATCGCGTCGTAGAGCGCGATGGCCTGGGCAGGGCGGCCGCGTTCGACCAGCGCCAGCAGGCGGTCGGACTGCAGCTTCACGCGCAGGTTGCGCCATGCGTCGGCGTCCGCCGAGTCCGCCTGGAGCGCCTCCGCATCGACCCGCGCCAGCGCGGCTTCCTGCTCGGCCAGCACGCGGTCGAGTGCCACGACGCGCTCGGTGCCCAGGCGCTGGTCGCGCGCCTGTATCGCCCAGCGCAGCCGCTGCGCAAGCGCCTCCTGCTGCAGGGTGGACAGCGCCAGCGGCGAGAAGCTGCCGGGGTTGGCGCGCTGCGCGGCCTCCGCGCTCTCGAAGGCGCTCGATGCGGCGCCGCTGTCGGCGAGGAGGAAGTCGGCCTCGCGGCGCAGGTCGGGACGGCCGGGTCGAAGAGCCCCGGCCTCGGCGTAGGCGCCCAGGGCCTGCAGCGTGTCCTTGCGGGCACGCGCGAGCGCGCCGCGCAGTTCGAGCAGCGCCACGCGGTCATCGATCCGCGTGGGAGCGGGCTGCGACAGCGTGTCGTAGAGCGCCTGTGCGCCGGCGAGGTCGCCGCTCTCGATGCGCCACCAGGCCTCGTGCAGGCGGGGCTCGCGCGCATCGGGCTGCCGCGCGCGCCAGACGGCGATCGTCTCGCCCTGCAGGCGGGTGTCGTGCGTGCGCCGGGCGGCCGCCGCCAGCGGGCCCAGCGCATAGGTCTGCAGCGTCGAGGGCGCGAACTCGCGGCCGAGCGCGACGGCCTCCGCGTACTGGCCGTCCGCCGAAGCGATCGCGATGGCGTCGGAGGCCACGCGCCGGCGCGCATCGCCGTCGATCGGCGAGGCCAGCCATGCCTTGAGCTGGCGCAGCGCGTCGGCACCGGTGATGCGGCCTTCGCGGCGCTCGACGATCAGCGCGTCGTGTCGGCGCGCGTCGTAGGCCGCGTCATTCGGCGAACGCGCGCTGTCGATGGCCGCGGGCTGTACGGGCGACGGCTGCGCTAGCGCGACCGGTGCGCCGAACGCCAGGGTGCATGCCAGGGGCAGTGAGGGAAGTTTTTGCGCGGTCCGCGCCAATCGAAGAAACATCGGACCGGCCGGCGCCGAAGCGCGCGCAGCCATGACCGTGCCTCCAGTCTTTTTCTGGATGAACACCTTGCTCCCTTGGAAAACCGAAAAGAGACCCCGGGCGACCCATCGCGACGCCGCAAGGACCGGGGGTGCCTACGTGACAGGCCGGCAACCCCGATTCGGAGAATCAAATCTTCGCTGACTTTAGTGATGATTGTTAACTAACGCAAACAATGAACTGAACTTTTGCGGTTCTAGGTGTGAATAGGTTCGCGTTTTGGCCGCCTGCGTCGATCGCTGTTGTCGGACGGGCGCCCGACCCGCCGATGACCGCGCGGTTCCGGCCCGGCCTAAGATCGCGTGATGAACGCTTCCCAGGCCCCTTCGACGCCATCGCTGCCATCGCCCGCGCTGCCGCGCTTCTGGTCGCAGCTCACCACGCGCGACTTCGCATCGCTCGACGCGAGCACCACCGTCGCGGTGCTGCCGCTGGGTGCGACCGAGCAGCACGGGCCGCACCTGCCGCTGGGCGTGGACACGGTGCTGGCCGACGGCATCGTGGCCGCGTCGCTGCCGCTGCTGCCGGCCGCGCTGCCTGTGCTCTTCCTGCCGACGCAGCAGATCGGCCTGAGCCCCGAGCATGCGCGCTTCGCGGGCACGCTCACGCTGTCGGCCGAGACGCTGATCCGCATGTGGAAGGAGATCGGCGCAGGCGTGGCGCGCGCGGGCGTGAAGAAGCTGGTGCTCTTCAATGCGCATGGCGGCCACGTGGGGGCGATGGACATCGTGGCGCGCGAGCTGCGCGCCGAGCACGGGCTCATCGTCTACAGCGTGAGCTGGTTCAACCTGCCGCTGGGCGACGCCGGTGCGCAGTTCAGCGCGCACGAGCACCGCTTCGGCGTGCACGCGGGCGAGATCGAGACCTCGATGATGCTGGCGCTCTCGCCGCAGCTGGTGCGCATGGGCGAGGCGCGCGATTTCGACTCCACCTCTCGCCAGCGCGCGGCCGACTACGCGATCCTCGGCAACGGCAGGAGCGCGAAGCTCGGCTGGGCCATCGAGGACTACAACGCCCACGGCGCCGCGGGCAACGCGGCCGCCGCCACCGCGGCGCACGGGCAGGCGGTGGTCGACGAGGCCGCACGGCAGCTCGCGCTGCTGCTGGAAGAGGTGTCGCGGCTGCCGCTGGAAACGGCCAACACCGGGCCTCTGCCCTGAACTCCCGAGCTTCCTGAATTCCGGTCAGGCGGCGGCCAGCACGCCGGCGAACATGTCCGAGTCGACATTGCCGCCGCTCAGGCATACGCCCACCGTCCTGCCGCGCCAGCGCTCCTGCTGCTGGAGCGCCGCGGCCAGCGCGGCCGCGCCGGCCCCTTCGGCCACGTTGTGCGTGTCGCTGAAAAGGATGCGCATGGACTGCGCGATCTCGTCGTCGGTGACGGTAACCACGTCGTCGGCCTCTCGCAACACCACTTCCACCGATTCGGGCACCGGCGTGCGGCAGGCCATGCCGTCGGCCAGCCGCGTGGTCACGGGCGATTCGACCGGCTTGCCCGCGCGGAAGGAATCGCGATAGGCCGTCGCATGCGCCGACACCACGCCGATGAGCTTCGTCGACACGCCGCAGTGCGCGCGCGCCGCCGCTGCGGCCGCGAAGCCCGAGCCCAGGCCGATGGGCACGAAAAGCACGTCGGGCGGCGTGGCCGAGAGCGCTTCGAAGAACTCGACATACGCCGTCGAGACGCCGCGCACCAGCTCGCGGTGGAACGAGGGCACGCGGTGCAGGCCGTCGCGTTCGGCGAGCGCGGCCGCATGTTCCGACGCGGCCTGGAAGTCGTCGCCGTGCTCGACCAGCGTGACGCCCAGTGCACGCATCGCGGCGTTCTTCTCGGTCGAGTTGCCGTGCGGCACAACGATGGTCGCGCCCAGCCCGTGGCGGCGCGCCGCGAAGCCGACCGACTGGCCGTGGTTGCCGCGCGTGGCGCTGATCGCGTGGCGCACCGTCGGCTGCTCGCGCGCCAGCGTCTCGAAGTAGGTCAGGCCGCCGCGGATCTTGAAGGCGCCGGCCGGCGTGTGGTTCTCGTGCTTGGCCCACACGGTGGCGCCCAGGCGCTGCGACAGGAGCGGCCAGGCGTACTGCGGCGTGGGCGGCATGGCCGCGCGCACGGTGCGCTGCGCCGATTCGATCTCTTCGCGGGTGAATCTCATGGGGTGTCTCTCTTCCTGTCTGCCTACTTGCGCTCGGTCAGCGCCACCCGCACGGCCAGCGCGGCGAGCACGCTGCCCATCACGTAGCGCTGCGCGCGCAGCCAGCCGGCGCTTTGCGACAACACGGCCGTGATGCCTGCGGCGCCGACGATCATCACCGTGTTGACCAGCGCGCTGGCGGTCATCTGCGCGATGCCCAGCTGCATGCTCTGCAGCAGCACCGAGCCGCGCTCGGGGTGGATGAACTGCGGGAAGAAAGAGAGATAGAACATCGCCACCTTCGGGTTCAGCAGGTTCGTGAGAAAGCCCATGCGGAACAGCTTGCCCGGCGGATCGGCCGGCAGCGCGCGCGCCTCGAAGGGCGCGGTGCCGCCGGGCTTCACCGCCTGCCATGCGAGCCACAGCAGGTAGGCCGCGCCAGCGATGCGGATCGCGTCGAACGCCAGCGGCACCGCCAGCAGCAGCGCGGTGAGCCCGAGCGCCGCCGCGAACAGGTGCACCAGGAAGGCCAGCAGCACGCCGCCCAGCGATATGAGCCCCGCGCGCCGGCCCTGCACCAGCGTGCGCGAGACGCAATAGATCATGTTCGGCCCGGGCGTGAGCGCCAGCAGCAGCGAGGCGAATGCGAAGAGGGCGATCTCGGTGAAGCTCAGCATGTCAGAGTCCTTGCGATTCGAGGGTCACGCTGCCGCGCGGCGTGTCGAGCACGGCAACCAGGTTGGGCGGGCCGGCATCGACCTCGAGGCCCGTCATGCCGATGGCCGACAGCGCGGCGGCCAGCGCCGGCGCGCGCGGGTGCGTGGCGCGCAGCGAGCGCAGCACGACGCCCGACGCGGGCATGGCATCGGTGGGATGCACCGCACCCCACTGGATCAGCGTGGGCAGCGCGCCGTAGAAGAGCCGCTGGCCGTCGTCGCGCACGGTGATCTGCCATTCGAGCCGTCCGGCGGGCGTGTCGCGCGAGGCTTCGAGCAGCTGGCCGCGGTCGATGTGCGCGTGCTCTTCATGCGCCAGCGCGCGCATCGCCGCATGCGCATCGGGCACGCGCGCGACGACGTGGATCAGCCGCGGGCCATGCCGCACGAGGCCGGCCTGCAGCGCGGCATCGTCCATGTCGAACCAGCGGCGCGTCTTGGGCCGCGACGGCTTCCTGCCCGGCTCGATCGCGATGATCTCGGCGTAGGCAGCCGGATAGGCGTCGCCGGAGACGTTGAACAGCCGGTTGTGCGTGCCCATGAGCGGATGCGAGCCGCCCGGTGCCGGCGTGATGCCGAGCGTGGCCTCGCACCACGCCACGCCCTCGGCGAGCGAGGCGGCGGCGATCACCAGGTGGTCGAGCTGCGCGTGCATGGCGGGCTGTGCGTTCAGAGCGAGACGCTGCCGTCCACGCAGGTCACGGCGTCGCCGCCGACCCAGATGCGGCCTTCCGCGTCGCGCTCGATGTGGACGCGGCCCGCGCGGCCCAGGCACTGGCCCTGCGCCGCGAGGTAGCGCTCGGGCATGTGGCCGTCGGCGATCAGCCATTCGGCGAGGCTCGCGTTGAGGCTGCCGGTGACCGGGTCCTCCTGCACGCCGATGGGCTCGGCGAACGCGCGCACCTCGAGGTCGATGCGCGCGCCGTCCGCGTTGGGAACCGCGGGCCGGTTGCCGAAGGCGCGTGCCTCGCGGTTGGAGCGGCCGATGAGTAGCGAGGTGTCGTGCGCCGCAGGCACGCCCGCCACGCCGGCCTTCACGCCCAGTTCCTTCAGCGCGCGATGGTCGGGCTGCAGCGCCAGCACCGCGTCGGCGTCGTTGACCAGCAGGCCGAACCAGACGGGGCCGTTGTCCAGCACCTGCGCCGCGATGACCTGCTGCGCCTTCAGGCCCAGCGCGCCCGCCACCTTGGCCAGCAGCGCGGGGCTGGGCGCGCTGCGCTTGAGCGGCGGCGCTGCGAAGGCCAGGCGGCTGCCGTCGCGGCGCAGCGGCACCAGGCCCGCGCCGCACTGCTGCACGACCATGCCCGCCGCCTTGGGCTTGCCGCCGGCCTCCAGCCATGCATGGCAGCTGCCGATGGTCGGGTGGCCGGCGAAGGGCAGCTCGCCGCCGGGCGTGAAGATGCGCACGCGGTAGTCGGCCGTCGGATCGGTGGGCGGCAGCAGGAAGGTCGTTTCGGACAGGTTGGTCCACTGCGCGAAGCGCTGCATGGCGGCGTCGTCGAGGTCCTGGCCGTCGATCACCACCGCGAGCGGGTTGCCGTAATAGGCGGTGGCGGTGAAGACGTCGACTTGCTTGAAGGGGCGGGATTTCATTCGAGGCTCAGGAGGGTCGGATCAATGGACGATGTCAGTCGGGGAACACCGTGGAACCGGCTTTGCCGGGCCACAGGTGTTGCCCCCTGCAAGGGGGGTGGCGCAGTCGCACGAAGTGCGCGGAGACTGGGGGTCATTCCAGGCTCAGATCGAGCACGCCGCGCGTGCCCGGTCGGGAAAGCAGTTCGGAGTACCAGCGCTCCACGTTCGGCCAGCTCGGCCGGCGGTATTCGGCGGCGGGCAGGCCGAACCAGCGGTGCGCTTCGCAGCCGACCGGGATGTCGGCCATGGTGAAGCGCTGGCCGGCCATGTAGGGCTGGCGCGCGAGGTGCGCGTCGAGCATCGCGAACAGCGCTTCGCTGTCGCGCACCGAGGCATCGATGAGCGCGGGCTGTCGCTCCGAGGGCGGCGTGCGCACCCACTGGACGAAGGCGTCGCGGCTCGCGCGGTTGAGCGTGGTCTGCTGCCAGTCCATCCAGCGCTCGGCGTCGAAGCGCGCGGGCAGCTCGGCCGGATAGAGGTTGCCGTGCGAATGCTTCGCGCAGAGGTAGCGCACGATCACGTTCGACTCCCACAGCGTGACGCGCTCGGCGCCCTCGCCGTCGTCGATGGCGGGCACCATGGCGTTCGGATTGATCGCGAGGTATTCGGGCGTCTGCACCACGCCGAACCTGCCGCCGGCCTCGGTGCGCTGGAAGTCGAGCCCGAGCTCCTGCGCGCACCACACCACCTTGCGGACGTTGATCGAGCTGATGCGGCCCCAGATGTTGAGCATGTTTGGTCTCTTTCTTTCTCTTCTCGATTCTTCGGTTGTTCAGTCCCGCATGACGCGCGCCGTGCCCGACACGCGGATCGAGCTGCCTGGCGCGGGCGAAATGTCGGCGTGCAGGCGCGACAGCATGCCCATGTCCTCGCCCTGCACCACGTCGATGGCGCCGCCGTGCGGCCAGCCGATGTCGCGCAGGTAGCCGGCCAGCGCGGCCGTGGCGGCGCCGGTGGCGGGGTCTTCGTACACGCCGCCGGACGCGAAGGGGTTGCGCGTGTGCAGCCGCTGCGCGGTCTCGGCGAAGACCAGCACGATGGTCGTGAGCCCGGCGCGAGCCATCAGCGCGCGGCCGGCCTCCAGCTCGTAGTGCATCGCCGACAGCGCCGCGCGGCTTGCCAGGGCCAGCACCAGATGGTCGGCACCCGCATGGGCGACGGCCGGCGGGATGCGCGGATCGAGGTCCTGCGGCGAATAGCCGAACAGGGCGAGCGCCTCGGAAAGCAACCCGGGCGACGCAGCGGCGCTGCGCGTGGGTGGCGACTGCAGCGCAGCCTCGACCACGCTGCCGTTGCGCCGGCCTTCCACGGTGATCCGCGCCTGGTTGAGCACCAGCGGGAACACGCCGTCGCCCCGCTGCATCGCCAGCGCGGCGCCCAGCGCGATCGTCGCGTGGCCGCAGAAGGGCACTTCGGACTGCGGCGCGAAGTAGCGCACGCGCCAGCTGCCAGCGTCATCGGCGGGAGCCGCGAACGCGGTTTCAGAGAAACCGACTTCCGCGGCAACGCTCTGCATCCGCGCCGCCGGCGGCAGCGCATCGGCGATGACGACGCCGGCTGGGTTGCCGCCCGTCTCTCCACCGGAGAAGGCTGCGATCTTCAGGACATTCATGAGAAGGCCTCTTCAGCGGGGCGAGGGGCGGTCGAGGAACAGCAGGCGCACGGCCAGCCCCAGCATCACGGCCGCAAGCAGGCCGCTCTGGAAGCGCGCCGCGCCGGGGCGACTGTGCAGCCAGCGTCCGATCTGGCCGCTGCACGCGCCCAGCAGCGTGTTGAAGGCCAGCGCCGCCATCGACAGCACCACGCCCAGCTGCACCAGCTGCAGCGGCACGCTGCCGCGCGAGGGGTCGACGAACTGCGGCAGGAACACCATGAAGAACAGCAGCGCCTTCGGATTGACGAGGTTGTTCAGCAGCGCCATTCGCACGATGCGGCCGAAGCCGGCGGGCTGCGCCTGCGCCCCCATGCGAAGGCCGCCGCTGCGCAGCGCCTGCACCGCGAGCCACACCAGGTACAGCGCGCCCGCATAGCGCAGCACGTCGAACGACGGCGGCCAGGCCGCCACCAGCGCGGTGACACCGGTGGCGGCGAAGAGCGTGTGCACCAGGTCGGCCGCCGAGATGCCGATGGCCGCCGCGAAACCGCCGCGCGGACCATGGGCCACGCCGTGCGAGAGGACGAAAGCCATGTTCGGGCCCGGCGACAGGAACAGCGCCAGTACCGCGAGCAGGAAGAGCGAGAGCGTCGCGAGACCGATCACGGTGGCTCCTGGGTCGTGGTATCAGGCCTGCGCCACGGCCGGCGTCTTCTCGCCGAGCAGCGCCAGTTCCTCGCGCAGCGTCTGCGCGAGCGCGGCGATGGCGGTGTCGATCTCTTCCACGCTGGCCGTCACGAACGACAGGCGCAGCGTGCGCGGATCGCCTTCGCCGGCGTAGAAGGGCGCGCCGGGCACGAAGGCCACGTTGCGCTCCACCGCCTTGGGCAGCAGCTTCACGGTGTCCACGCCCTCGGGCAGGCGGGCCCACAGGAACATGCCGCCCTTGGGCGCGTTGAACTTCACGTCCAGCCCCTTCATCTCGCGGGTGAGCGCGGCCATCATCGCGTCGCGCTGGCGCTTGTAGAGGGCGCGGATGGTGGGCACGTGAGTGTCGAGGAACTTGTCCTTCATCACCGCCGAGACCATGCGCTGCGTGAAGATCGGCGTGTGCAGGTCGACGGCCTGCTTGGCCTGCAGCAGCTTCGGGTAGATCGACTTGGGCGCCACCAGGAAGCCCAGGCGCAGCCCGGGGGCCAGCACCTTCGAGAACGAGCCCAGGTAGATCACGCCCTCGGGGTTGCGCGCGGCCAGCGGCAGCGGGGGAGCCTCGTCGAACCAGAGTTCGCCGTAGGGGTTGTCCTCCACAATGGGCAGGCCCGCGGCGGCAGCGGCGGCCGAGACGGCGGCGCGGCGCTCTTCCGTCATGGTGCGGCCGGTGGGGTTCTGGAAGTTGGGCAGCAGGTAGATGAAGCGCGCGTCCTTCGCCTTCTGCACGAGGTCGTCGACGATCACGCCGTCGTCGTCGCTGGCCACGCCCACCGGGTGCGGCTCCATCGGGCCGAAGGCCTGCAGCGCGCCGAGGTAGGTGGGCGTCTCCACCAGCACCTTGCTGCCCGGATCGATCAGCACCTTGGCCACGAGGTCGAGGCCCTGCTGCGAGCCGGTGGTGATGAGCACCTGCGAGGCGTCGACGTCCCACGGCAGCATGTCGGCCACCGCCTGGCGCAGCGGCGCGTAGCCTTCGCTGGCCGCGTACTGCAGCGCGGCCTGGCCGTCGTTGTGCAGCACCTCGGCGCAGGCGTCGGCGAAAGCCTGGATCGGGAAGGTCTTGGGCGAGGGCAGGCCGCCGGCCAGGCTGATGATGCCGGGGCGCTCGGTGACCTTGAGGATTTCACGCAGCACCGAGGGATTCATCTTGGCGGCGCGGGCGGCGAGTTTCCAGTTCATGGCTTTCTTCTTTCAGGCGGTGAGGTGAGATTCGGATGTTCGGGGGCGCGCACGGCGCGGGTCAATCACGGTACACGACATGGGCTCGCTTGTCGTGCCGGCCCCGGGCGGGTGCCGGCGCGGGCTGCGACAGCTGCTTGCCGATGACCACCGTGGCCACCACGGCTGCGGCGAAGGCCAGCGTGACCACGTCCAGCGGCTCGCCCAGGATCGGGATCGAGGCCAGGATCGACAGGAAGGGCTGCAGCAGCTGCGTCTGGCTCACGCGCAGCGCGCCGCCCAGGGCCAGGCCGCGGTACCAGGCGAAGAAGCCGATCCACATCGAGAACATGCCGACGTAGACGAAGCCCAGCCAGGAGGTGGTGGCGATCGGCTGCGTGGGCCACAGCGCGAGCGTGGCCGGCAGCGTGACGGGCAGCGCCATCACGCACACCCAGCAGATCACGCGCTCGGCGCCCAGCGAGGGCGTGACCTGCGCGCCGTAGATGTAGCCCAGCGAGGCGGCGACGACCGCGCCCACCAGCAGCAGGTCGGCCCATTCGAAGCCGAAGCCATGACCGCCCTGGCTCGCGCGCAGCACCGAGAACACCACCACCAGCAGGCTGCCCGCGACGGCGCAGAGCCAGAAACCCAGCCGCGCGCGCTGGTGCAGCACCCAGGCCGCGACGGCGGCCGTGACCAGCGGCAGCAGGGCAGTCACCACCGCCGCATGGCTGGCCGTGACCACGCGCAGCGCGTAGGCCAGCAGCAGCGGGTAGCCGATGACGTTGCCCAGCACCGCCATGCCCAGCGGCTTCCACTGGTGCGCAGCGGGGCGCGGCGAGCGCGTGACCAGCAGGAAGACGGCCGACAGCAGGCCCGCCAGCGCGGCGCGGCCGAGCGTCACGAACCACGGCGACAGCTGCGGCGCGTCCTGCGAGCCGGTGGCCAGGCGTGTCATCGGCAGCGTGATGGCGAACATCGCCACCCCCACCACGCCCAGCCACATGCCGAGAGTTTCGTCCTTGATGTTCTTCATGTCGGCGACCTCCCCGAGAAAGGTGCCGCTGAAACCGGGCGGTGCGCCGTCGGGGAATACCGCGGAACCGGCTCGGCCGGGCCGCTGGTATTGCCCCCTGCAAGGGGGGTGGCGGAGCGACACGAAGTGCGCGAAGCCTGGGGGTGAGCCGATCTCATACGCCCGCCATCCACCAGGCGGTGAGCACGAGCACGAGTCCCATTGCGCGGTTGAACCACAGCAGCCGCGAGCCCTTGGCCAGCCAGTCGCGCAGCATGGCGCCGACCAGCGCGTAGGCGAAGTTGCTGACGAAGGCATAGGCCAGCATCACCGGCGCCACGATCGCGAAGCGGTGCAGCGCGTCGGGCTGCCCGGCGATCCAGCCCGCCACCAGCGTGAGCGCCAGCAGCCAGGCCTTGATGTTCACGAACTGCAGCATCACGCCCTGCCCGAAGCCCACCGACAGGCTCTTGCCGTCGGCCTTGCCGAGCGTCGCGCTGCCGCTGAGCTTGTACGCCAGCCACAGCAGATAGCCGATGCCCAGCGCCTTGATGGCCAGCCGCAGCGAAGGCACCGCCACCACCAACGCGCCGATGCCGGCTGCGCACAGCGCCAGCAGCAGCGTCCAGCCCACCGGCACCGCGACCACGAAGCGCATGGCGCGCGGCAGGCCGCCGTTGGCCGCCAGGGCGGTGGAGAGCGTGGTGTTGGGGCCGGGCGAGAAGCTCATCGCCGTGGCCAGCACCAGCAGCGCGGTGAATTCTTGCCAGTTCATGACACACACTCTAAACTTGAGACCATTACAGTTCCAGTACAGATAATCAAACAATCGGGCAATCTGTATTGGTCACTCCTTCGACACAGAAGCCAGGGAATCCGGCAGATCCCGGACGACGAATGCTCACACGCACCTCCACACAGTCGCTGACCGGGCAGCTCGCCGACCGCCTGGCCGAGCGCATCCGCACCCGGCTGCTGCCGCCCGGCGCGCGCCTGCCCTCGGTGCGCGAGTGCGCGCGTCAGCAGGGCGTGAGCCCCTACACCGTGGTCGCGGCCTACGACCAGCTGCTGGCGCAGGGCCTCGTCGAAGCCCGGCGCCAGCGCGGCTTCTACGTTCGCGACTCCGCTCCTGCGCAGGACGCCCGCTCGGCGAACGGCGCCGACGGCGCGATGGGCGTGCCCGCAGCGATCGCGGTGCAGATGATGGCCTCGCGCGTGCCGGCCGACGCCAGCTCCCTGATCCGCAGCATGTTCCACCGCCCGAGCGACAAGCCGCAGCCGGGCATGGGCGTGTTCCCGCCCGACTGGATGGCGTCGACCTTCATGCCCACGGCAGTGCGGCGCATGACCAATACAGCCGCGCTGCAGGAACTGTCGCTGCAGTACGGCGAGCCGGCCGGCGACATGAGCCTGCGGCGCAGCCTCTCGCAGAAGCTGGTGGGCATCAACGTGCCGGCCTCGCCCGACCAGATCGTGACCACCGTGGGCGCCACCCACGCGCTGGACATCGTGAGCCGCACGCTGCTGCGCCCGGGCGATCCGGTGATGGTCGAGGAGCCCGGCTGGGCGCTGGAGTTCGCGCGGCTGGAGGCGCTGGGCATGCGCATCCTGCCGGTGCCGCGCCGCGCCGACGGGCCCGACCTGGAAGTGATGGCGCAGTACTGCAAGCTGCACAGCCCCAAGCTCTTCGTCAGCGTGAGCGTGCTGCACAACCCCACCGGCTACAGCCTCACGCCGGGCAGCGCGCACCGGGTGCTCAAGCTGGCCAACGAGCACGGCTTCCACATCGTCGAGGACGACACCTACAGCCACCTCGCACCCGAGCACGCCACGCGGCTGAGCGCGCTCGACGGGCTGCAGCGCACCATCTACGTCAGCGGCTTCGCGAAGATCCTCGCGCCCAACTGGCGCATCGGCTTCCTGGCCGCGCCGCCCGACCTGAAGGAGCAGCTGCTCGAGACCAAGCTGCTGGCCACGCTGACCTCGCCCACGCTGTTCGAGCGGGCCTTGTCGTGGTGCATCGACCAGGGGCAGCTGCGCCGGCACTCCGAGCGCGTACGCATCCGGCTCGACGGTGCGCGGGGGCGGGCGGTGAAGCTGGCGATGGCGCACGGCTGCACCTTCGCCTCGGAGCCGGCGGGGCTCTTCGGCTGGGTCGACACCGGCGTGGACACCGACGCGCTCACGCAGCGCATGCTCGACCAGGGCTACCTGCTGGCGCCCGGGTCGCTCTTCCATGCGCGCCGGCCGCCGAGCACCATGATGCGGATCAACTTCGCCACCTCGCAGGACGCGGCCTTCTGGAAGGTCTTCAGCAAGGTCCGAAGCGAAGTCTGATCTGGCTCGCCACCAGGCGTCGCCCACTTCGCGCCGCGCGCGCCTTGCCTTGCCGGGGGCCATTCCGACGGCCCGGCAAAGCCGGTTTCGTGGTGTCCCGCGGAGGGGCTTTCGAGTTGGACGGCACGTTGGGAAAAGGCGGCACGGAAAGGTCAAACGCCGGAGGCTTGGAGTAAGCTGGCAGCACAAGAAAACCCATACCCAGCACCCCAGGAGACCTCCTCGCATGAGCAACGCCAGCAAGCCCTTCGACTTCAGCCAGTTCGTTCCCGGATTCGACTTCCTGAAGAACCTCGCCGGCGGCGCTGCCTCGGGCAACGGTTCGGTGCCGGGCATCCCGAGCCTCGCGAGCTGGGTCGCGCCCACGCTGAGCGTGGAGGAGGTCGACAAGCGCATCCAGGAACTCAAGACGGTGCAGTACTGGCTCGAGCAGAACGGCCATGCGCTGAAGGCCACCATCCAGGCGCTCGAAGTGCAGAAGATGACGCTTTCGACGCTGCGCGGCATGAACGTGCGCATGGAGGACATCGCCAGCGCGTTCACCAGGCAGGCGACCGCCGCCGCAGCAGCCGTGGCGCCCGCGGCCGCGGCCTCCAGGGCTGCGCCGGAGCCCGAACCCCGGGAGCCCGAGGAAGTCGAGAACGAAGAGGCGCCCGAGGAGGAGGCTCAAGAAGCCGCTCCCCCGCCCAGCAAGCCCACCCGCAAGCCCGCCGCCTCCAAGGCCAAAGCCACGGCGGGCGAGAGTGCAGGCGTGGTCGACCCGATGCAGTGGTGGGGCTCGCTCACCGAGCAGTTCCAGCAGATCGCCAGCACGGCGCTGCAGGACGCGGCCCAGTTGAAGATGCCGTCCATGGCGCAACCGCTGGCCGATGCGGTCGGCTCGGTCATGGGCAAGCCGGCGGCGGCCCGCAAGCCGGCCGCCGCGAAGAAGTCTGCGAAGACGACGGCTCCGGCCGCCAAGAAGAAGACGTCCGCCGCCGCGCGCAAGCGAACCTCCGCGCGACGCTGACGTCATACACACATCCATTTTTCAAGAACGGGTTGGCACGCATCATGAAGCTTTTTCCCTCCGGTCATGCCACCCATCCGCAATGGCGAATGGCCGCGGGCCTCGTGCTCGCGCAGCTGCGGGCGCAGATGGCGCTGCCCGACTACGCCTCCGCGCCCACGCTGGGGCTGCTCTACATCACCGACCACTACGCCGGCGACGCGCAGGACATCCTCGACCACCTGAGCGCCGAGCTGCCCGAGGTGACCGACTGGTCGGGCACCGTCGGCCTCGGCGTGTCGGCCAACAACGCCGAGTACTTCGACGAACCCGGCATGACCCTGATGCTGTGCGCGCTGCCGAGCGACCAGTACCGCGTGTTCTCCGGCGTCGCGCCCCTGGGCAATTCGGAAATGAGCGGTTTCGAGGCGCACACGGCGCTGGTGCACGCCGACCCCGCCACGCCCGACCTCGCCGAACTGATCGGCGAGATGGCCGGGCGCACCGACACCGGCTACCTGTTCGGCGGACTTTCGTCGGGACGCGGCGGCGCGCTGCAGTTCGCCGTCGGCGGCAACGGCAACATCCGTGGCCATGGCGCCGCGGGCGGCGTGTTCTCGGGCGGGCTCTCGGGCGTGGTCTTCGGCGAAGGCGTGCGGCTGGTGTCGCGCGTCACCCAGGGCTGCCAGCCGCTGCGCTCGGGCGCGGTGCGCGAACGCGAGATCACCGAGGCCGACGGCAACCTGCTGCTCAAGCTCGACGGCGAGCCTGCGCTCGACGTGCTGCTGGCCGACCTGCAGGTGTCGCTGGAACGCCCGCAGGAGGCCATCGAAGCGGTGCGCAACACCCTGGTCGGCCTGGCCGACGCCGGCAGCGACGGCATCCGCCGCACCGGCGACCTGGGCGCCGACGTGCTCGTGCGCCACATCATCGGACTCGACCCCACGCGGCGCGGCATCGCCATCGCCGATACCGCGGAAGCCGGCATGCGCCTGACCTTCTGCCGCCGCAACGCCCAGGCCGCGCGCGCCGACCTGATGCGAATCTGCGCGGAAATCCGCGAGGAACTGGAGCCCGAGGAACAGACGCTGGCCACCGCACGCGCCGTGGCGGCTGGCGAGGCCGAAGCCGCGCCGCATCCCGCGCGGCGCATCGCCGGAGCCGTGTACGTGAGCTGCTCCGGCCGCGGCGGCCCGCACTTCGGCGCGCCGGGGGCGGAGCTGCAGATCGTGCGGCACGCGCTGGGCGACGTGCCGCTGGTGGGCTTCTTCGCCGCAGGGGAGATCGCGCGGCACCATCTGTATGGGTATACCGGGGTGTTGACGGTGTTCACCGCGCCCGACTGACCTGGCGCCCGACGCGAAAAAGCGACGGGCGAGTTTTCGGCGGGAGGAACCATCGCTAGAATCCGCCCGCTTTCTTGAATCTCTGCTGCTGCAAGAAAGAGCCAGCCGCGCATCGCCTCCCTCGCGAGCGCGGCCGATCTTTTTCGCCTCTCCACGCAAAGTGCGACGAGGCAGGAAACCGACATGGTTTCCCGAATGGAACAGCAGCCATGAGCGATCCTCGCTTCTCCAGACTCCAGCGTGCCTTCTCGCGCGCCGGCATCGCCATCGACTACCGTGATGGCGTGTATCACCTGCACCATGAGGCCTCGCAGGCCACGGTGCTCCTGCCGCCCAGTCTTCCACTGGAAGAAAAGGCGGTGAACCAGTTGCTGGCATTCGCCAGCGTGCGCTCGCCCGACGGCGAGAAGGGCGTGTGCAAGGCCTGCGCGACGCCCGATTTCCACCCGGGCTCCGTCGCGCCCGTCGGCAGCGTCGTCGCGACCGACCCCGACTTCGTCATTCCCGCGGCAGTGGGGACCGACATCAACTGCGGCATGCGCCTGCTGACCACCGGGCTCACGCTCGACCAGGTGGCTCCGCACAGGACGCGGCTGGTCGAGAGGCTCACGCGCAGCCTGCTCGACAACGGCCGCGACGTGCCGGTGCATACGACGGCGTTCAGGGCGCTGTTCGACGTGGGCCCCTCGGCTTTCCTGGAGGCGGTGCGCAGCGGCGGGCTGTGGTCGTCGTGCGACCGCGACCGGATGCAGGCCGAGCTCGATGTCTGCATCGGCCTCGCGAGCTTCGGCGGCAGTGCCCGGCATGCACCCGAGGCCTACATCGGCGGCCGCCACGAGGTGTTCCGTGACCCCTGCCTCGGCACACCGGGAAGCGGCAACCATTTCGTGGAGCTGCAGGTGGTCGACCATGTCCTGGACCGCCATGAGGCCTACCGTGCGGGCCTGAAGACGGGAGATGTGGTCGTGATGATCCACAGCGGCTCGCGCGACATCGGATTTCACGTGGGAGGGCGATGGATGGATCGCGCCCGCGCCGAGTGGCCTGGCGGCCTGCGCCATCCGAAGAGCGGTCTCTACGGTCTGGCGGGGCCGCTGGCCGACGAATACCTGGAGGCCATGGGCGTGGCGGCACGCTATGCATGGGCCAACCGTGTCGTGTTGGCCGAACTGGTGCGGAAGGATTTCGCTGAACTGCTCGGTGCCTCGTCGTCGAAGCTGGTGGTGGACGTGCCGCACAACGTCGTGCTGCGGGAACGCGGCATGAACATCCACCGCAAGGGAGCGACGCCGGCGAATGCAGGCGACCTGGCGCTTATTCCGGGCTCGATGGGCGACTACTCGTATCTGGCTTCCGGGCTCGGGCATGAGGACTGGCTCTGGTCGTGCAGCCATGGCGCCGGCCGGCGGATGCGTCGGCAGCAGGTGCGCGCGATGCGGCCCGCGACTGCCGACCAACAGGCCAGCTGGCAATGCGTGACCTTGCGCGAGGAGCGCCGGATCGAAGAGGCGCCGCAGGCCTACAAGCCTATCGGCGAGGTGATCGACGCGCAGGAACGCGCCGGGCTGATCCGCTGCGCGGTGCGGCTCAGGCCCTGGATCACCTTCAAGGCGTGATCCATGGCCTGCCGGCTCGTCAGCCCAGAGCGGGCTGAGGAACGCGGGGACTGGGCGCCGGCATCCCCGTGAACGCGAAATCCACCTCCGGCGCCAGCCCGCTCACGATCCGCGCGATCGACTTGCCCGAGCCGCAAGCGTGCGTCCACCCCAGGGTGCCGTGGCCGGTATTGAGGAACAGGTTCGGCAGCTTCGTCTTGCCGATCAGCGGGACGTTGCTCGGCGTGGCCGGGCGCAGGCCGGTCCAGAACTGGGCCTGGGTGGTGTCGCCGGCGCCGGGGAAGAGCTCCTCGACGCGGCGCACGATGGCTTCGCAGCGCACGCGGTTCAGGTCGCGGTCGTAGCCGTTGAGCTCGGCCGTGCCTGCGATGCGCAGGCGGTCGCCCGATGCGGAGGTGTAGCGCGAGAACACGAGCTTGAATTCGTCATCGGTCAGCGAGACCTGGTGGGCCTTGGAGGCGTCCTTGACGGGCAGGGTCACCGAATAGCCCTTGGCCGGGTAGATCGGCAGCCGGATGCCCAGCGGCGCTGCGTACAGCGGGCTCAGCGAGCCCATCGCCAGGACGAAGGCGTCGCCACGGATTCGCTGGAAACGGCCTTCGCTGTCGGTGGCCTCGACGTGGTCGATGCTGCCGCCGGCCTCGCGCAACGCGGTCACGGTGTGGCTCATCAGGAACCTCACGCCCGCGGCGGCGGCCAGCGCGACGAGTTCGCGCGCGAAGCGGTTGGCGTCGCCGGACTCGTCCTCGGCCGTATAGGTAGCGCCGGCCAGCTTGGGGCGGATGTGGGCGAGGGCGGGCTCGATCTTCACGGCCTCGTCGGCCGAGATGACCCGGCGCTCGCAGCCCAGGGCACGCATCTGCTCGGCGGGCTCGAGGGCGCCGTCGAACTCCTTCTGCGTCGTGTAGAAGTGGAGGATGCCTTGGGTGCGCTGGTCGTAGCTGAGGCCGGTGTCGCGGCGCAACTGTTGCAACATCGAGCGGCTGTATGTGCCGAGACGAACGATCTGCTCGATGTTGTGGCGGGTGCGCGCCGGCGTGCATTCGCGCAGGAACTGCAGGCCCCAGAGCCACTGGCGCATGTCGGCACGCATGCGGAAGAGCAGCGGGGCGTCTTCCTTGCCCAGCCACTGCAGCACCTTCAGCGGCGCGCTGGGGTTGGCCCAGGGTTCGGCGTGGCTGACGGATATCTGCCCGCCGTTGGCGAAGCTGGTTTCGGCGGCCGGTGTGGCCTGCCGATCAATCACGGTCACTTCGTGGCCGAGTTGCTGGAGGTAGTAAGCCGAAGTCACGCCGAGCAGGCCGGCGCCGAGGACGATCACGCGCATTTCAAATACCTTTGAGGTTGCAGCGCTTGAACGGCGATCGGGTGAGTACTATTTGTTTAATAGTAAGCAACTGGACGACCGCTGTCCAAGTTGCCGCTCCCCCTGTCCTCGGTACCTGAGAGATTCATTCGTTGCGCCATTGCAACGAATTTGCTCCTTCGGTGCGCCACGTGAAGTGGCGTCTCTCCAGACGGCGTTTCAGTTGATGCAGTACTGACCCCTTGCCGAAATCCAAGACTTCGTCGGGCCGACCTGAGCGTTTATGGGAGTTTGCGCCTTCGGTAGGGCCACCGGGGTGGCCCGCTCTCCTGCGGTATCGCGAACGATTGTAAACACGCCGAGGACAGAATGGTAACGTCTTGTGTTTCCGCCAATTGGCCCAATGGGATAATCGAACGTTAAGGTTCATTGCGACACGGCGATGACCTTCAACATTCAGGGGACCCCATGATCTTGGTTACCGGCGGCGCTGGCTTCATTGGCGCCAATTTCGTACTCGACTGGATCGCGACCAGCGACGAGCCTGTCGTGAACCTCGACAAGCTGACCTACGCCGGCAACCTCGAGACGCTCGCATCGCTCAAGAACAACCCGCACCACATCTTCGTGCAGGGCGACATCGGCGACAGCGCTCTGGTCGACCGCCTGCTGGCCGAGCACAAGCCGCGCGCCGTGGTCAACTTTGCCGCCGAGTCGCATGTCGACCGGTCGATCCACGGCCCCGAAGACTTCGTGCAGACCAACGTGCTCGGGACCTTCCGCCTGCTCGAATCGGTGCGCGGCCACTGGAGCGCGCTGCCGGCCGACCAAAAGGCTGCTTTCCGCTTCCTGCATGTGTCGACAGACGAGGTCTACGGCTCGCTTTCGAAGACCGACCCGGCCTTCACCGAAGAGAACAAGTACGAGCCCAACAGCCCGTATTCGGCCAGCAAGGCCGCCAGCGACCACCTCGTGCGCGCCTGGCACCACACCTACGGCCTGCCGGTGCTCACCACCAACTGCTCCAACAACTACGGCCCGTTCCACTTCCCCGAGAAGCTCATCCCGCTGATGATCGTCAACGCGCTGGCCGGCAAGCCGCTGCCCGTGTACGGCGACGGCATGCAGGTGCGCGACTGGCTGTACGTGAAGGACCACTGCAGCGCCATCCGCCGCGTGCTCGAGGCCGGCAAACTGGGCGAGACCTACAACGTGGGCGGCTGGAACGAGAAGCCGAACATCGAGATCGTCAATACCGTGTGCGCGCTGCTGGACGAGCTGCGCCCCAAGGCCGACGGCAAGCCCTACAAGGAACAGATCACCTACGTCACCGACCGCCCCGGCCATGACCGCCGCTACGCCATCGATGCACGCAAGCTCGAAGCCGAACTCGGCTGGAAGCCCGCCGAGACCTTCGACACCGGCATCCGCAAGACCGTCGAGTGGTACCTCGCGAACACCGAGTGGGTGCGCAACGTGCAAAGCGGCGCCTACCGCGAGTGGGTCGAGAAGCAATACGACGCAAAGGCCGCGGCATGAAGCTGCTGCTGCTGGGCAAGGGCGGACAGGTCGGCTGGGAACTGCAACGCAGCCTTGCGCCGCTGGGCGAACTGGTGGCGCTCGACTTCGACAGCACCGATTTCCACGCCGACTTCAGCAGGCCGGAGCAATTGGCCGAGACGGTGCTGAAGGTCCGCCCCGACGTGATCGTGAATGCTGCAGCACACACGGCCGTCGACAAGGCCGAGAGCGAACCCGAATTCGCGCGCAAGCTCAACGCCACGTCGCCCGGCGTGGTGGCCGAAGCCGCCCAGCAGATCGGCGCGCTGATGGTGCACTACTCGACCGACTACGTCTTCGACGGCAGCGGCAGCAAACCCTGGAAGGAAGACGACGCGACCGGCCCGCTCAGCGTGTACGGGCAGACCAAGCTCGAAGGCGAGCAACTGGTGGCGCAGCACTGCCCGCGCCACCTGATCTTCCGCACAAGCTGGGTGTACGCGGCGCGTGGCGGCAACTTCGCCAAGACCATGCTGCGCCTGGCCAAGGAGCGTGACAAGCTGACCGTCATCGACGACCAGTTCGGTGCGCCCACAGGTGCCGAGTTGCTGGCCGACGTGACGGCCCATGCCATCCGCGCCACGCTGCAGGATCCGGCCAAGGCTGGGCTCTATCACGCGATTGCGGGCGGTGAAACGACATGGCACGGCTATGCGCGCTTCGTGCTCGAAATGGCGCAGCAGGCCGGCGTCGAACTCAAGGCCGGCCCGCAGGCTGTCGAGGCCGTGCCGACCAGCGCCTTCCCGACCCCGGCGAAGCGCCCGCACAACTCGCGTCTCGATACCACCAAGCTGCAGACCACTTTTGGCCTGCGCCTGCCGCCTTGGCAGGAAGGCGTTGCGCGCATGCTGCGCGAGACGCTTTGAAGAACACCCACGAAAAAACAGAAGCATGACCAAGACGACGCAACGCAAAGGCATCATCCTGGCCGGTGGCTCGGGCACTCGCCTGCACCCCGCAACCCTGGCGCTCAGCAAGCAACTGCTGCCGGTGTACGACAAGCCGATGATCTACTACCCGCTGAGCACGCTGATGCTGGGTGGCATGCGCGACATCCTGATCATCAGCACCCCGCAAGACACGCCGCGGTTCCAGCAACTGCTGGGCGATGGCAGCCAGTGGGGCATCAATCTGCAGTATGAGGTGCAGCCCAGCCCGGACGGGCTTGCGCAGGCTTTCATCATCGGCGACAAGTTCGTTGGCAACTCGCCCAGCGCGCTCGTGTTGGGCGACAACATCTTCTATGGCCACGATTTCGTGAACCTGCTGGCGGATGCCGACAAGAAGCCGTCGGGAGCCACCGTGTTCGCGTATCACGTGCAGGACCCGGAGCGCTATGGCGTGGTCGCGTTCGACGCGAAGGGCAAGGCCAGCAGCATCGAGGAAAAGCCGCTCAAGCCGAAGAGCAGCTACGCGGTCACGGGGCTGTACTTCTATGACAACCAGGTTGTGGATATTGCCAAGGCCGTGAAGCCGAGCGCGCGTGGCGAGTTGGAGATCACCGCTGTTAACCAAGCGTACCTTGAGTTGAACCAGTTGAACGTGCAGATCATGCAGCGCGGCTATGCATGGTTGGATACGGGCACGCACGACAGCCTGCTGGAAGCGGGCCAGTTCATTGCGACGCTGGAGCATCGGCAGGGGTTGAAGATTGCTTGCCCCGAGGAAATCTCGTGGCGCAATGGCTTTATCTCCAGCGAACAATTGGAGAAGCTCGCGGCTCCGCTGGAGAAGAGCGGGTACGGGAAGTATCTGCGGCACCTGTTGAACGATGAGGTGCGGTCATGAAAGCCACGCCAACGGCCATCCCCGATGTGATGGTGATCGAACCTAAAGTGTTCGGTGACACGCGGGGCTTCTTCTTCGAAAGCTTCAATCAGAAAGCCTTCGATGAAGCTGTCGGCCAGCATGTCGATTTCGTTCAGGACAATCACTCGCGTTCAGCCAAGGGAGTGCTGCGTGGCTTGCACTACCAGATCCAGCAGCCACAGGGCAAGCTGGTGCGTGTGGTGCGCGGCGCGGTGCTCGATGTGGCAGTGGACATCCGGCGCAAGTCGCCGACCTTTGGTAAATGGGTGTCACAGGAACTGAGCGAAGAAAACCACAAGCAACTTTGGGTGCCCGCGGGATTCGCGCACGGGTTCCTGGTGCTGAGCGAAACCGCTGACTTCCTTTACAAGACAACTGACTACTACGCCCCTGCCAACGAACGCTGTATTGCCTGGAACGACCCGGCGATTGCCATCGCTTGGCCCGACCTGCAGACTGATTTCATCTTGTCCGCCAAAGACCAAGCCGGCAAACGTCTGGCCGACGCCGAAGTATTTGAATGACGCCGTGCGCGGTTCGCCGGCACGGTTATTTTTCGAGCGCTCGCCCCGTTTTCCTGTTCGCGCGGCTGCGTCTTGCGGCCTGCATTCGTTCGGCCAGCTCATCACGGCGGCGACAATGAAGAACCCCACCCCCTCGCATTTTTTCTAAGCGTTGCCAATGAATATCAGATCCACCGCCGTGTTTGCCCTGCTCCTGGCGGGAGTAGTGGCAACGGCGACAGGCTTGCAACATTTGAGTTGGCATTCGATCGCTGCTGTACGCTGGGACGCGCTAGAGCCGTACGCTGTGGTGTTGGCAGGCGGCATGTTGTTTGCCGAAATAGGTTCGCGCTGGCTCGGCATCCACCGGATTGCGGCAGGCGCGGTCGTGGCGACTGCCATTGGACTGGCCACGGGCTCGGCTGGCGCATTGTTTGTCGTGATATGGATCGTGCTCGCCAGCTATGTGGTGGGTTCAACCGTGCTAACGCTATGGAGCAAGCGCAGCGAAGTACCCTCGATCCTTATCTCTGTACTGGTAGGCGCCGTCGTCTATGGGTCGTTGATTGGCCTCGCTGCGCACCAGCCCGTCAATTATCCGGGTGTGTATGCGATCGCGCTGGCGTTGCCGGTCGTCTTTGGCTGGCGGCAGATTCGCAAGTTGCTTCTGTCGGCCCTTACTTTTGCTCAGCGCAAGTCAACATCAAGCCTCGATCTGTTGATCGTTGGAGTTGCGCTGCTTCACTTCGTCGTTGGACTGATGCCCGAAACCGGGCACGACGCTCTGGCATCGCACCTATTCATTCCGGCGCACCTTGCAGCGCGCCACGCTTGGAGCTTTGACGTCAGCCTTTATGTGTGGGCTGTGATGCCGATGATGGGTGACTGGCTGTTTTCGCTGGGATACATGCTGGCGGGCGAAACGGGCGCTCGCCTCGTGAATGTAGGTTTTGTGCTGGCCACGTGTTGCTTGGTGCGCGAGCTCGTTTGTTGGGCGGGTGGGAGCCGGACGGGTTCGAAATGGGGCGCGCTGCTATTGCTCACCACGCCGCTGACGCTGCTCGAAAGCAGCAGCCTGTATATCGAATCGATCTGGGCTGCTTTCGCGGTCGCAGGCGCGCTGTCGCTTTTCAGGGCGCTGCAGCGCGACGGACTGCAGTCTGTAGACATTCGCGCCGCAGCAATCCTGCTCGGCGGCGCTTTGGCTGCAAAAGCGATCACATTGTCAATCCTCCCTGGGTTGTTCATCATTTTTCTGGTGCGTTTCCGCGTGTGGGCCACGAAGCTCGCGGCGGGGCGCTTTGCGCGTGCGTTGGGGCTTTTTGTGCTCGTGGGCTGCGTTCCCTACCTCAACGCGTGGGTGTTGACCAAAAATCCGCTGTTTCCTTATTTCAACGAGATTTTCCGCTCGGAGCTTTGGCCGTTCGTCAACTTCCAGGATTCGCGTTGGAGCAAAGGCTTCAAGTGGGACACCCTATACAAAGCAACCTTCCACTCGGACGCCTTCCTCGAAAGCTGGCCGGGTGCCAGCGGCTTCCAATGGCTCGTCTTGCTGCTGCCTGCAGTCGTGCTAATTGCGCGCAAGGGAAAGTCGCGCGCTCTGGCGATTCTTTTTACTGGCGCCGTCTCGGCGGTGGTGACTTTTCAGTCGATCGCCTATCTGCGCTACATCTTTCCGGCAGTTGTGCTGATGGTCGCGTTGATCGCTACCGCGTTTTCTCAGCAGCAAAACACCTCTTCAATGGGGAACAGAGTACTTTGGGCTGCCGGTACGGTTGTCATTCTGCTGAATCTCGTATTTTTAAAATCGGCTACGCACTACGGTGACATAGTTGCGCAGCCGCTATTCAGTTCGGCCGGGAGGGAGGCGTTTATTCGCGAGCGTCTGCCCATTCGGAGCGCGGTAGACGTTGTGAACAAGCTCAACCTCGACGATGCTCCAGTCGCCATGTTTTCTTCACCATTGGGAGCAGGCCTTCATTCGAACGCCCTATATCCCAGCTGGTACAACATGAAATTCGAGCGTGCTGTGACCGAGGCCGACACGGTTGGCGCTATGGCCAAGGCAATAGTACAGGCGGGCGGTGACTATCTAATTCTCGATGCAGGATGGGGCACGCCGGTGCAGCGAAGGCTGATTGAGGACGCTAGCGATCTGGTGACTGCATTTGTTCCCATTGCAGTGCGTCGTGTAAAGGAGCAATACCGATTTTCGCAGGAGCTGCTGCGCAACCCCGATTTTGCGACCGGAGATGGTTGGTCACTGCCCGCCGATATTTCGGATGTGCGCCCGGGCTCGATCTCGGTCAATGTAACGAACGTCGCGACACAGCAGATCCCAGTCATTGCTGGACGCCGATATAAGAACAGCGTGAAAAGCGAGTGCGGCACACAACCGACGCAGGGACGCATGCAGGTGAACTGGATGGATGCCGCCGGGCGCTTCATCGGGGTGAGCATTCAAGTCTTCGAATGCACCGCCGACACCAAGTCTTATTCCATGGAAGTCAGGGCTCCCCGGCACGCTGCCGTTGCCGTTGTCTACGCGTCGGGCCAGACCGATGTTCCCGTCACTTTCAGCGAAGTATCTTTCAAACAATGACTTCCTTCAGCTACGAAACGCAGACGTCGAGCGCCCGGATCGCGGTCGTGATTCCGTCCTATAAGGTCACCCGGCACATAGCGCCACTGATTGCCTCGATACCATCGTATGTCTGGAAAATCTACGTGGTCGACGATGCCTGTCCAGATCAGTCGGGCAACTTCGTCAAGGCGAACTGCACCGACCCGAGAATTACGATCGTTTTCCATGAGGTAAACCAGGGTGTCGGCGGCGCAGTGATGACAGGTTATCGCGCGGCAATTAAGGATGGGGCCCAAGTCATCGTGAAGATCGACGGTGACGGACAGATGAACCCGGCGCTCATTCCCAATTTTGTTGACCCTATCCTTTCAGGCGAGGCTGACTACACCAAGGGGAACCGTTTCTTCGACTTGGAAAAAGTCCGTGCCATGCCCAAGATTCGTCTGTTCGGGAACGCGGTTCTTTCGTTGATGACCAAGCTGTCGTCTGGCTACTGGGACCTCTTCGACCCGACGAACGGCTACACAGCCATTCATGCGCGTGTCGCGGAACACCTGCCTATGGAGAAATTGAGTCGGCGCTATTTCTTTGAAACTGATGTGCTTTTCCGACTCAACACATTGCGCGCAGTGGTCATGGATGTGCCAATGGAGGCGCAATACGGCGATGAGGTCAGTAACCTGAAAATCTCGAAAATCGTTACTGAATTTCTTTTCAAGCACGCGAGAAACTTCATGAAGCGAATTGGCTATAACTACTACCTGCGGGACATGTCGCTTGGCTCGCTGGAATTGCCCGCTGGACTTCTATTGTTTTGTGGCGGTGGTGTTTTTGGTATCTATCACTGGATCAATTCCATGCGGGTTGGCGTTGAAACCTCCTCAGGTACGGTTATGCTTGCAGCGCTCCCCATTCTGATGGGAATTCAATTGATTCTTTCGTTCTTCGGTCAGGACATTGCGGCAGTTCCGCGTACCCCTTTGCACAAGAAGATTTCACGACGTGCCCTGTAATCTAGTTGCCGGAAAATATTTACTCCAACACGGACAAATCGAATAATGTTTAATGTCATGCTGACATTGCTGTTTGCAATGATCATGGGTGCAGGGCAGTTGGTGCTTTCCCAGGCTTCGAAGGAAGTTTTTGCGCTCGGTGGTTTGTCGATCAACGCGTTACTCACTAGCAAGTGGTTGTGGTTCGGCATTTTTATCTATGGCTGTGCCATGATTTTCTGGGTTTATATTTTGTCGCGTTTCGACGTGAAATATGCTTACCCCATTTCGTCGACCGCGATTTTCTTTACCGCAATTTTCCAGGCCATCATTCAGCGCAATATGCCTAGCGGAAGCTATTGGATCGGTCTGGCGTTTGTGGTGGTGGGTCTGGTCGTTCTTTCGATCGACAAGAAAATCTGAGCACAGGCGTCACAAATCTGATGAACAAGATTCGATTGGAGGCGCTTCAGGCGGACAGACTCGACGAGCAGATCGCAGTCGGTGCCGCGGTGTATTCCACTCCTGAAGTCATCGACCGAGAACACCTTCGCTGGAAGCACTTGGGCAACCCGGGCGGCGTGTCCACGAGCATCAGCGCCCGAAATCCGCAGGGTGAACTGGTGGGCCGCTCTTTCTTGCAGCCGCGGCGCGTGTCGCTGGGCGCGGCAGAGTCTTGCGCAGGGGCCACCGTCACCGACCTCGTGGTGAAGCCCGAAGAGCGCAATGCCGCGACCATGATCTCCATGACCCGTGCGGTGCGTGCGCCTGAAGGCATTGACGTCGTATTTCACACCTCGAACGAGGTGAGCGACGTCTTCTATCGCAAGCTGTTCAAGTTCCCGGTTGCGTTTTCCTTGCAGGCGACGGGCTTGCCGATCGGCGTTGCCGGCGCGATCGGGCGCTTCGTGTCGAACCGCGTGCTCATCGCGTTCGGCAATTTCCTGGCGTCACCCTGGCGGCTGCTGATCCGCGCGGCCACGGGCGCGTGCGCATGGGGCACCCTGCTGATGTTCGGTCCGGTGCCGCAAGAAGCCGAAAGGGCCGAGGTATTCCGGCGCTTTCGGGACTATGCAGGCCCGCACCTCGCGCGCGACGATGCGTTCGTCGACTGGCGATTTTCTCAAGGCACCTTGTTCCGCGGCGACGTGAAGTGGCTCTGGAAAAAGCAGGAATGCTTGGGCTACCTGGCGTTCAAGCAGGTTGAACTGGCAGGGCTGAAGATCATGGTCATCATGGATTCCGTGTTGTCGCGGCCGCTGTCGGGCGGAGAATCTGTGCACCTGAAGCTGATGGCGGCGCGTGTGGCGGCCGACGCCGGTTGCGACGCGGTGTTCACCATTGCGAACCTGCACAACCCGGCCTTGAAGTGGATGGGCGGTTTTCCGTTCATTGGCATCCCCGACCGCCACCTACCGCATCCGACGCCGATATTCGTTCATGCCGTCGAGGGCAGGCGCGGCGCCATGGCGCGAGCGGACCTGTTCTTTTCGCTGGCAGACCTGGACTATTTTTAAACTGGAAGGAACATCATGAGTGACTTGGCAAAACAGATCGTCGATGAGGCGATCCTCGAAGTGAACGCAGATCAGGACGCCGACGCGCAGATCGCGAACGATCCGAGCACCGCGCTGCTCAGTGAAGGCAGCAACGTCGACTCGCTCGCGCTGGTGCGCCTGCTGCTGGCTGTCGAGCGGATCATCGAAGAGAAGACCGGCAAGGCCATCACGGTGGTGGACGACACCGCCTTCGAGACCGAGCAGAGCCCCTTCGCCACCGTCGGCACGCTGCTGCAGCACGTGACCCACCTGCTGGCTTGAACATGCAGGACGGCCGCATTCTGATCACCGGTGCCAGCAGGGGCCTGGGCCGAGGGCTGGTCGAGCGGCTTCTCGCGGCCGGCGCCATCGTGTCGGGTTGCTCGCGGCAGTCGTCCGACATCGAGCACCCGAACTACACGCACTTCGTCGTCGACATCAGCGACGAGCAGAGCGTCGTCGCCATGTTCAAGGACATCGCGGCGCTCAAGGTGCCGTTGACGCTGCTGGTCAACAACGCGGGAGTTTCCCAGGCCAGCCTGGGTATCCTGACGCGGGCGGCCAATGCCGAGGCCATCATCCGCACGAACCTGGTTGGAACCTTTTTCGTTTCCCGGGAAGCTCTCAAACTGATGCAGCGCCAGAAGTACGGCCGCATCGTGAACTTCTCGTCCATCAACGTTCCGTTGGGCAGTGCCGGCAGCTCCCTCTACAACGCCAGCAAGGCGGGGGTGGAGGCTTTCTCGAACGT
The DNA here is from genome assembly GCF_052044195.1 of Variovorax sp. 22077. NCBI lineage: Bacteria > Pseudomonadati > Pseudomonadota > Betaproteobacteria > Burkholderiales > Comamonadaceae > Variovorax > Variovorax sp. 22077. The sequence goes on along the minus strand of NZ_JBQEQC010000022.1, from coordinate 65,774 downwards.
GCTCGCCAGGGAATGCGGCAACGCCGACATCACGATCAATACGCTGGGCCTGTCGCTCGTGAGCAACTCGGGCATGCTTGAGGCGCTCGGCGAAAAGGCCGTGTCTGCCAAGCAGTCCAACATGCTGAAGCCGAAGGTGCTCGAGGTGGACGAGATTCTTCATGCGGTGAATTTCTTTGCTTCACCCCTGGCGCGCAACATGACGTGCCAGACGCTCTATTTCGGGGGGCTGTGATGACTACCAGCACGAGCCACACCCAGAGCAGCACCGACGGCGACAGCGTCTTCACCTTCACCAACGGCAAATGGCGGCAGAACTGCTATGTGGTCGGCAATGCGCAGCGCAAGGCGCTGATCGTCGACCCGGGCAGCGACGCTGAGGGCTTACTCGCGCTCATCGACACGCTCGGCGTGACACCGGTTGCCATCGTCAACACGCACGCGCACTACGATCACATTGGCGCGGTGGCCGCCGTGCAGGAAAAATTCGGCATTCCGTTCTACCTGCACGGTGACGACGCCAAGCTGATGAAGCAGGCCAACATATACAAGATCCTGTTCGAGAGCAAGACCAGCATCAAGGTGCCGGAGTTCGACCGCAATCTGGCCGAACTGGAGGGCGACGAACTGGCGCTCGATGGGTTCGTCGTGCGCGTCATTCGCACGCCGGGCCACACGCCCGGAAGCACCTGCCTGATCGTCGGCAACAACCTTTTCAGCGGCGACACACTGCTGCCCGGAGCCCCCGGCAGGACCGACCTGCCCGGCGGCGACAAGAAAAAGCTGGCGCAAACGCTTGAAGACCTGCGCCAGCTGGACGCGGGCTATGTAGTGCATCCGGGCCACGGCAAGCCGTTCGCCCTGGGCGAGTTCTGGAGCAAATTCGATGACAGATAACGCCAGCGTCGGCATCGAGGGCATCGGCTACAGCCTTGGCGCCCTGGCCGTGACCAACGACCAACTGCAGGCCGAGAACCCGCACTGGGACATGTCCAAGACCATCGAGCGAACCGGTGTGTCCTCCAGGCCGATCGCAGCCGAAGGAGAAACTGCGCTCGATCTCGCGATGCAGGCGAGCGCCGACGTGTTCCGGCGTCTCGACATTGGCGCGGCCGACATCGACGCGCTGATTTTCTGCACGCAGACGCCTGACCATGTGCTCCCTCCGAATTCGGTACTGCTGCACGGCCGGCTCGGCATGCAGCCGTCGGTCATGGCCTTCGACATCACGCACGCTTGCTCTGGGTTTGTCTATGCGCTGGGCATCGCGCGCAGCCTCGTGATGAGCCGCACCGCAAGCCGGGTCCTGGTCGTCACAGCGGATACCTATTCGCGCCTGGTACATCCGCTGGACAGGTCGATCCGGCCGTTGTTTGGTGATGGTGCTGCGGCCACGGTCGTTTCCGCACAGCAGCCGAAACTGCGTGTGATCGACGCGAGCTTCGGCACGTCCGGCAAGAACGCCGATCGCTTCATCGTAAAGAACGGCGGGGCCCGCCATGTGTCGACCTCCGGAGGCCCGCCTGCCGAACTCGATCGCAGTGGCCGCATCTACAGCGACGATCACATCCGCATGGACGGCATCGGGCTGTTGAGCTTCTTCAACAACGCCGTGCCGGCGGCCGTGCGCGAGATGCTCGGCAAGCATGCGCTTGCCGTCTCCGACATTTCGCTGTTCGTGTTCCACCAGGCCAGCCGCCTGGCTCTCGACGGCATTTCGCGTGCGTTGCAGATACCCGGGCAGAAGATGATCGTCGACATGGAGGACACCGGCAATCTCGTCTCGGCCTCCATTCCCGTGGTGCTGGCCAAGCTCATCGACCGGGGCGTCGTCGCCGAAGGCCAGACCATCGTCCTTTGCGGCTTCGGCGTGGGCTTGTCCTGGGCCACCGTTCTCATCCAAGTTTGAAGGCCTGACCGTGAGCCAGATCCAATTTCTTCTCGACCGATTCGCGTCGAAACCCGAAGCCCCGGCGGTTGTGTTCCGCGGAGCCTCCGTCAACTACGGCGAACTGTCCACCGCCATCGGGCAGCAGCTGCAGGCGCTCGAGGCGGCCGGCGTGCAGCCCGGCGTGCCGGTGATCCTGCGCGGCGACTACTCGGCGCTGGCCGTGAGCATGCTGCTGGCCCTCATCGAGCGTTGCTGCATCATCATTCCGCTGACGCCCGAGGCGTACGACAGCCTCGGCGCCTCGATCGACGACGTCGCGCCCGAATGGTTGATCGACGTGTCGAAAACCGAGGCCAGCTTCGAGAAGCTCGCCGCGAGGCCGTTGCCTGATCTGTACAAGATCGTGATCGAGCGCGCCGCGCCTGGCCTGGTGCTCTTCACCTCCGGCTCGTCGGGCAAGCCGAAGGCTGTAGTGCACGATTTCTCCAAGCTCATGGAGAAGTTTCACGCGGTTCGCCCCGCGATGATCACCCTGAACTTCCTCTTGTTCGACCACTGGGGCGGGCTCAACACGCTGCTGCACTGCCTGTCGAACCTGTGCCTCATCGTCGTGCCGGCCGGCCGTTCGCCCGAGCAGGTCTGCGCCCTGGTGGCTGCGCACCGCATCGAGCTGTTGCCGGCCACGCCGAGTTTTCTGAGCATGCTCTTGATCAGCAAGGCCTACACGGGGCACGACCTCGGCTCGTTGAAGCTCATCACCTACGGCGCCGAGCCAATGCCAGAAGCGACGCTGAAAAACATGCGCAAGGTGTTCCCGGGCATCGAGTTGCGACAGACCTACGGAATGATCGAACTCGGCGTGCTGCGCGCTAAGTCGCGTTCGCCCGACTCGCTTTGGGTCAAGCTCGGGGGCGAAGGCTACAACGTGCGCGTGGTCGACGGTATGCTGCAGATCCGTGCCGATTCGGCGATGCTGGGGTACATCAATGCGCCCAGCCCGTTCACGGAAGACGGCTTCCTCATGACGGGCGATCTGGTCGAAACTGATGGCGAATGGATCCGCGTGCTGGGGCGGCAGTCCGACATCATCAATGTCGGCGGCCAGAAGGTGTACCCGGCCGAAGTCGAGGCCGTGCTGCTCGATTGCCCCGAAGTGGCCGATGCCGTGGTGTACGGCGAGCCCAACCCGCTGCTGGGTAAGATCGTCTGCGCGCAGGTCATCCTTCGCGAGGGCTTCGACGAGGCGGCGGCGCGCAGCGGCATCCGCAAGCTGGGCAAGGAGCGGCTGCAGCCGTTCATGATCCCGGCCAAGATCAAGTTCGTGAACGAGATCGCGCAGTCGCACCGGCTCAAGCGCGTACGCGCCAAGTCTTGAACGCGAACCGTCATGGCATGACCGCAGGCACCGCACTTTTTCTTTTTGCGCACCAAGACGACGAGTTCGGGGTGTTCCAGAAGATCCTCGATGAACGTGCCTCCGGTGCTCGGGTGGTCTGCGCATTCATGACCACGGGCACTGTGGGCGGTGCGTCTCCTGAGGCGCGTAATCGCGAGTCGCTCGCCGTGCTGGAAAAACTCGGCGTTGGGTCGAACGACGTGATCTTCGTTGGGCAGCAATTGGAGATCGACGATGGCGCGTTGATGCACCGCCTTGGCGATGCCGCGGACTGGCTGCGCGGCTGGATCGACGCCTGCCCATCTCTGTGCGGGCTGTACTTGCCAGCTTGGGAAGGCGGTCATCCCGACCATGATTCATTGCACGCGGTAGGCGTCAACGTCGCGCAGCACGCGGGGCTGCTGCATCTTGCAAGGCAGTCGTCGCTTTACAACGGCTACAGGCGTCCCGGTCAGCTATTCAACGTCATGCGGCCTCTGCCTATGAATGGGCCGGTAGAAAGCGTCGCGGTTCCCTGGAGACACCGCATTGCGTTCATGCGTCACTGCCTCAGTTATCCGACGCAGCGCAAGACGTGGATCGGTCTGTTTCCATTCGTGCTGCTGCACTACGTGTTTGGCGGTCGGGATGCGATGCAGCCGGTTTCTCCCGAGCGGTTGGCTTCGAGGCCGCATGAGGGGGCGCTTTACTATGAGCGGCGGCAATTCACGACTTGGCCGAAGCTCAGCGAGCGCGTTGCTGCTTTCGTCGCAAAATCGAGCACGTGAACCCCTGGATCAGGGCGTCCGTCTCGCTTCGAGTATCTTGATGGAACGGGTGACGTCCAACTCATCCGCGAACGCCAACAAAGCAGGCCGCTGCACCTCGATGAACTGCACGGTGACCCACCGCGCATCTGAAGGTATGGCCGAAGTGATTGTTGAAAGTCGCAAGCCTTCTCCCCAACGCAGGCGGTAAGAAGACTCGAAATAGGCCGCCATGCCATTGCGCATCCAGGCGTCCATGAAGCTGTCGCCGATGAACAAAACAGGGTGCAGCAACCCCGTGTCGCCAGGGGCGACATGGCTGACGTCCGTATACGGCGCCGGGCCTGACACGCTCGTGAACCCTGCAGGCAACTGCCACGACATCGTCACGAAGAGAGACTTTTCGGACGGTGAACGCAGCAGCGGCATGAAGCGGGCGATGCCGCCGCTGTATGACTGTGTTTCGTAGCGAAGCGGATGCGCCCATGCGCTGTCCGACAGGCCTTCGGCACGGCTCATCGCATCGACCACGCCTTTGGCAACCGGATATGCTGCTGGATCGTTCCAGTGAAAATCGGTGCGGTGGAAGATCGGTCGCGTTTTCTCGACTTCTCTCAAGATTGCCGTACTGTCGACAAAGGTGACGTTGGGAACCTGCCTTAGCTTGTCGATCAGGCTATCGATGCGCCGAAGTGGCGGCCGTTCGGCAACCGAAGTTGGCAACTTGTCGGGCAGGAACCGGTCGCCCAGCAGGTTGACCACCATCACCATGCCGATTCCCTTTTGATGCAGGGCTTCGGCATAGCGCCGCACCCCTTCGACAATGGCGGCCTCGTGCGTGGCGAGGTAAGCGTCGACGGCCGGCTTCTCGACGTCGAGGGTGCTACGGTAGAACAGGTAGCCGTCCCGGCCTACATGAACCTTGTCGGACACGTGGAACAGGCGGTAGTCGACTGTTGCCTTGAGCCGGATCAGCAGCGCGCGAAACCCGAAGTGGTCCGAGAACCAGCTGTTGGCCTGCTGCAGGTAGCGATCCGGGTGCGCCATGCTCGGCGGGGCCGCGAGCGTGCGCTGTTCGTCGATGGTCATCTCCGGCAGCCATCGCGTGGCCATCTGCAGGCCCGGCAGCAGCGTCAGGATGAAGAAGGCCGTGATGAAGATCCGGCGGGTGGCGGTGGAGCGCATCTCAGAAGCGGAAATAGATGAACGGATTGAATCCGTTGGCTGCGATCAGCATGGCCGAGTAGGCGAAGAGCGCCAGAGCGCCCAGCGAGAGCACCGGCGCGGCAATCGAGTCGCCTGCGCGTTGCCAGGCTGAGAGCCGCCAGTCTTCGGGCACCAGAACCGCCACGCTGCCGATCACCAGAAAGAGCAGCTTGTCGGATGTCAGCACAGACCATGCGGCTGCGGGCGTCTCGGCCGCCGTCACGCCGGCCATTGCCATCAGGTAGTGCCCGGCCACGCCGGCCGACGGCGCCCTGAACAGCACCCAGCCGACCATCACCAGCAGCAGCGTGGTCAGCCAGCCGCTGAAGCCGCGCGGCGTCCAGCCGAACCGGTTCAGCGCTAGCCGCTCGATGACCAGCAGCACGCCGTGGAACAGCCCCCACAGCAAGAAGGTGTAGGCCGCTCCGTGCCACAGGCCGCACAGCACGAACACAATGAGCAGGTTGAGGTACGTGCGCACCGGTCCCGCGCGGTTGCCGCCCAGCGGGATGTACAGGTAGTCGCGGAACCAGCGCGACAGCGTCATGTGCCAGCGCCGCCAGAACTCGGTGATGCTGTGCGACCGGTAGGGCTGGTTGAAGTTTTCCGGAAACTTGAACCCCAGCATCCGACCCATGCCGATCGCCATGTCGGAATAGCCCGAGAAGTCGAACAGGATCTGCAGAGTGTACGCCAGGATGCCGATCCAGGCGGCGGCGGTGCCGAGCTGGTCGGCCGGCAGCCCGAACATGCGGTCTGCGACCACGCCCACGTTGTCCGCAATGACGATCTTCTTGGTCAGGCCGAGGCAGAAGCGCAGTAGCCCGGCATGCACATCTTCCAAGCGAACGGGGCGGTGCTGGATGCGGCTCACCAACTCGCTGTAGCGGACGATCGGCCCGGCGATGAGCTGGGGAAACAACGTGTGGTACATGCCGAAGTCGACCAGCGTGGGCGCGGGCGGCGCGTCGCGCCGGTAGATGTCGACGATGTACGAGATGCCCTGGAACGTGAAGAACGAAATACCCGCAGGTAGCACGATGTCGCTGAGCGTCCATGAAGCGGGCATCTGGAGTGCGGCGGCCGCGTCCAGTGCCGCGCGCTGCATGAAGTTCCAGTACTTGTAGTAGATCAGCGGCACAAGGTTGGTCACCACGCCGACCGCCAGCAAGGCACGGGCTCTGCCGTCGGCGGGCATGCGGTGAAGCGCGTTGCCGATGATTGCGTTGACAACCACCGACCCCAGCAGAACCACCGACACCAGCCCGGCGTCCACGAAATAGAACGCAAAGCTCGCCAACATCAGGAACGCGTTGCGCGAGCGTGCGGGAAGAACGAAATACAACAGGAACACGATCGGCATGAAGCCGAACAGGAAGCCGGGCGAGCTGAAAGTCACTTTGCGGTCTAGCCCTTGAACATGCGGCGCGCGGCGCGCAGCGGCTTTGTGATGCGCCAGGACAGCGAATTTTCGACACCGCCACGTGCGGCTTCGCTGCGGGCGAGTTCGCCGCTCAGCGCTTCATTGAGGGCGTGGGTCTCCTTGATGGTGCGGTCGTACTGCTCCAGCAGGCCGGCTGCGCGGAGGTGGTCTTTCTGCAGGGTGCTCAGCTCCTTGTCGACATTGGCCAACTGGGCGAGCACTCGCTCGACGTCCGAGGCCTTGGAGGCCAGTTCCTGGCGCGTGCTCTCGAGCTCCCAGCGGCGCAGCGTGGATTCGCCCAGGCTGGAGAAGACTTCCTTGACAGCCTTGGCGCCAGCCTGGTCCTTGGGCAGGTCCAGGAGCTTGCGCAATTCCGCTGGCTGGTTGGGGCCGACGGCCAGCACGCCCAAGCCTGCCGAGTGATCGAACTCGAAGCCGGGATACTTCTTTGTGATCTCGGCCCAGTATTGCCAGACGCCGAAGTCGCGTTCGCGCACGTTGGTGTCGTGGAACAGCACGATGGCGCGGTCCGACAACTTGGGCAGCCAGCTCTCGAAGTCATGCTTCACAGCCTCGTAGGTGTGCAGTCCGTCGATGTGCAGCAGGTCGACTGAACCGTCCTCAAAGTAGGTCGTGGCCTCGTCGAAGGTCATGCGCATGAGGCGCGAAAAGCTTGCGAAATGCTTGTCGTTGAACGCAGCCAAGTCGTTGTAAACGCTGTCGCCGTAGAAGCCTGCGTGCTCGTCGCCCTGCCAGGTGTCGACCGCAAAGCACTTGGTATTGAGGCCCTCATTCTGGACAGTCTGGCAGAAGGCGGCATACGACATGCCAAAATGCGAGCCCAACTCGACCAGAATGCGAGGTTGCTGCACGGCGGTGAGCCAGGCGCCGAAGGGCACATGCCCGCTCCAGCCGCTGGAGACCAGGCGCAGCGGGCGGATGAACATAGCCAGGTTCGGCTGGATGGCGTCGAGGATCATGGTTTTGGCTGTTCGAATGGCATAAAGGCGTTCGATTGTGCCGCACGTGGCCGCCTGGCTAGCTCGGCACGATTCGTGATCGTTCTTGCTCAAGCAGCGGTCGCCAAGTGGGGCGGCAGAATGCCTATGCGTTCATTTTCGAGGGGCACATCCGGCGCTTCAAGCAGTACTGCCTGCGCCTGAATTTATTTGGGTTTGGGGCAAGTTATGAAACACCAGCAAGAGCTAACTGTTGGAGCTAGCAAGGTAAGCATAGGACGGTTTACCTATGGCTTCGAGAACGTGGCCATTAGGGAATGGGGTGAGGGAGCATCACTGCGTATCGGCAGCTTTTGCTCGCTCGCATCCAGCATCACCATTTTTTTGGGTGGGAATCATCGGACCGAATGGATCTCGACGTTTCCCTTCGGCCACATTTTTGCCGATGAACTCGGCGGTGAAGGTATTGAGGGCCATCCGGCAACACGTGGAGGCGTAGAGATAGGCAGCGATGTTTGGATTGGCCACGGCGTCACCATCATGTCGGGGGTCACGATCGGTGACGGTGCAGTCTTGGCTGCGAACTCGAACGTAGTAAGAAACGTAGGGCCCTTTGAAATCGTGGGTGGCAACCCGGCAAAGCTGCTGAAAACTCGATTCACGCCAGAGATCCGCGACGCTCTGCTCACTTTGCGGTGGTGGGACGAGCCTTCCGAAACCATCCGTATGATGGCGCCCCACCTGTGTGCAGCGCCGGATGACAACCAACTGGCAGAACTTTTTCGTCTCAAGGCAGAGGGTGCGAAAGGTTTTGCCCGCACCGATTCAAGGCCATTTCTGGAGGCTTCGGATGCTCAGCTATCTGCCGCGCATTCGCCGTTTGGGTCCTTTGCTCAGAGAGTGCAGCGAGCAATCACGTGGCGAAGTGAGAGAGAGTGAGTGGAGCCCCCTCGTAAGAGAATCCACTGGCCCCAACATCTATCGCTCACTGCTTGCAGATAGTTTCGGCTGGTATTGACTTCTGACAATTTCAAGCCAGAAAGCCTTCGTCGAGTGTTTCACTACCGTATTGGTCGTGCTTCAAATGGGTGGTCCGAGGCTGGTTTGAGCAGGCGTCCACTGAACGTTGGTATCGACAAGGTGTGCTCCCACGCCCTGGATGCCTTGGTTAAGTGTGGTGGAAAAGCCCATTGCTGGTTACCTGGGCCTGCCTCCGAAAGCTGGGCGAATCATTGCGGCACAATTACGCGACACGTTTTCCAGATTAAGAAATTTCCAACTACCCATGAAGAAAATCGCAGTTGTTACCGGCATCACTGGTCAGGATGGCGCCTACTTGGCCCAGCTCCTGCTGAGCAAAGGCTATGCCGTGCATGGCACGTTCCGCCGCACCAGTTCGGTCAACTTCTGGCGGATGGAAGAGTTGGGCATCCAGGATCACCCTGACCTGAAGCTGGTCGAACATGACCTCACCGATCTAGGCAGTTCCCTCACGCTCATCAAGGAAGCCAAGCCGCACGAGGTCTACAACCTTGCTGCCCAGAGCTTTGTCGGCGTGAGCTTCAATCAGCCCGATGCAACCGCGCAGATCACCGGCATGGGCGCGCTTCATTTGCTGGAAGCCATTCGTCTGACCGACCGAAGCATTCGCTTCTACCAAGCCTCGACCTCGGAAATGTTCGGCAAGGTGCAGGCGATTCCACAGGTCGAGGACACACCGTTCTATCCGCGCAGCCCCTACGGCGTTGCCAAGCTATTCGCGCACTGGATGACGATCAACTACCGCGAGAGCTATGACATCTTCGGCGCCAGCGGCATCCTGTTCAACCATGAAAGTCCGCTGCGCGGACGCGAGTTCGTTACGCGCAAGATCACTGATGCAGCCGCCAAGATCAGACTCGGCAAGCTCGATGTGCTCGAACTCGGCAACTTGGGCGCCCAGCGTGACTGGGGCTTTGCTCAGGAGTACGTCGAGGGCATGTGGCGCATGCTCCAGGCCGACGTCGCCGACACTTTCATTCTTGCCACTAATCGTACGGAGACCGTGCGCCGCTTCGTCGACATGGCGTTCAAGGCTGCGGGCTACGAGCTTCGCTTCGAGGGTGAAGAACACAACGAGGTCGGTATTGACATCGCCACCGGCAAGACGCTGGTCCGCGTGAACCCCAAGTTCTACCGGCCTGCAGAAGTCGAGCTTCTGATCGGCAATCCGGCGCGAGCCAAGGAAAAACTCGGCTGGGAGCCCAAGACCACGCTAGAGGAGCTGTGCGCGATGATGGTCGAGGCAGACCTGCGCCGCAACAAGATGGGCTACTCGTTTTAACGGCTTAGCTGCCGATCGTGCCTCGTCGAGCTTTTTCGGACGAAGCGGGCGCACCAAGACGCCCACAGTGGAGAAGATTTGATTAACGAACTCAAGCAGGCCGTTCGGCTTTTTAAGAAGGCGCTGCGCGTCCTAGGCATCAGTGCGCGGCACACCGCAGCGGACGTCCGTGCGATCCAGGAGGGCGGACTCTTCGATGCCGACTTCTATCTCAACGAATATCCTGTGGTGGCGATCAGCGGCAAGGATCCGCTCAAGCACTATTTGACGCAGGGTTGGAAAGTTGGTTTCGAGCCGTCGCCCAGCGTCTCGATGCGGACCTACATGGCCGAGAACCCAGATCTGCGCAAGGCCAACCTGAATCCGCTCGTCCATTGGGTGCGTTTTGGCCGCGCCGAAGGCCGCGTTTTGCCTCGAGCGCTCAGTGCGGAAGCTTTGTGGTCTGACGGGGGGCGGCTTTTTGCTTTGCCTGACGACGTGATTCAGTACGAACTGATTGCAGGCCAAGCCTACTTTGCAGGAGCCGGCTTCGATTTCGCGCAGCGCGAGGCTGGGGCGACGGCTGAGGCAGCCGCGAAGGCGATGGCCGCGAAGAAGCCTCTGATGCAGGTGACAACCACCGCGCCCAAGGTGTCGATCATCATTCCGGTCTACGGGCAAACTCACTTCGTGCTCAATTGCCTCGACTCGCTCGTCAAGCTGCGTTCGAAGCACTCGGTCGAAATCATCGTCGCCGACGATGCTTCGCCGGCGGCGTCGCGCGTGGACGTATTGAAGGTCATTCCGTGGATCCGTCACGAGCGACGAGCCGAGAACGGCGGGTTTCTCGAGTGCTGCAACTCTGCGGTGCAACTGGCAAACGGCGAGATCGTCGTTCTCTTGAACAGCGACACCCGCGTGGTCGAAGGCTGGCTCGACGAACTCGTCGACGCCTTCGCTCTGTTTCCCAAGGCCGGCATGGTCGGCTCCAAGCTTTTCAACGACGACGGTACTTTGCAGGAGGCCGGCGGTATTTTCTGGCGCGATGGCTCGGCCCACAACTACGGTCGCAACCAAGATCCGAACTTGCCGCAGTACTGCTTCGCTCGCCAAGCCGATTTCATTTCCGGCGCTTCCATCGCGTTGCGCAAGTCGGTATGGAACGAACTCGGCGGCTTCGATCCTGAATACAAGCCCGCCTACTGCGAGGATGCGGACTTGGCGTTCCGCTTGCGCCGTGTTGGCTACGAGGTCTGGTTCGTCCCTACCTCGCGTGCCATTCACTACGAAGGCATCACCCACGGGCGTGACACCACCAAGGGCATCAAGGCCTACCAGGTGACGAATCTTGAGAAGTTCGCCAAGCGCTTCAGCGCCGAACTCAAGTCGCACCCGCAGCCGGGCACGAGTTCGATGCGCGCCGCCAACTGGCGCGTGCGTCGCAATATCCTGGTGGTGGACGCACTCACGCCGACCCCGGACCAGGATTCCGGCTCCATCGTGACCGATGAAGTGATGAGCGCCTACCGGGAATGCGGATTTGGCGAGAGCTTCCTCCCGCAGCATTCGCCATATTGGTCCAAGAAATACACGGGTGCCCTACAGCGCCGCGGTGTTTGCTGCTACTACATGCCCTTTGCATCTGGCATCACGGAACTGCTCGACACAGACAACCAGTTCGACTACGCGCTGCTGTACCGCTACAACGTTGCGCATCCGGTGTATGCCCAACTGCGGGAAAGGGCGCCCAGCACGCGAATTCTGTTCGCCAACGTCGACCTCCATTTCCTGCGCGAGACCCGTGCTGCAGAGACGTCGAACACGCCGGAGGCCCTGTTCTCTGCCAAGGTCACGAAAAAGCTGGAACTCGAGATGTTCGCGCAGGCGGATGCCTCGTTCGTCCACACCGAGATCGAGCGCGACGTGATCCAGCAATCCTTGCCGGCACCGCTGGGCAACATGGTGGTGCTGCCATGGATCGCCGACGTGTACCGTGACACGCCTGCCTTTGCCGGCCGCGCGGACATCATGTTCCTGGGCAACTTCCCACATGCGCCGAACGTCGATTCGATTCTCTACTTCGTCAAGTCGATTTGGCCGGCGATGGAGAGGGAGCTGCCCGTAGGTGCCAGGCTGCTCGTCGTGGGCAACAAGCCGCCTCCTGAAGTGCTTGCGCTGGCGTCGGACCGCATCGTGGTCACGGGCTTCGTGGAAGAGTTGGCGCCGTATTTCGAGACTTCGCGCGTATTTGTGGCGCCGCTGCGCTACGGTGCGGGCATCAAGGGCAAGCTTGTCACATCGCTGGCGCATGGGGTACCGAGCGTGGCAACGGCTATTGCTGCTGAGGGCATTGCGAACCCTGGCGACGCTCATCTCGCCACCACGGACGACCCTGAACATTTCGCTGCCGAGGTCTTGCGCTTGTATCGTGACGAGGCCGCATGGAACGCGATGCGCGAAGCCGGCCTGTCCTACGTCGAGCAAAACTATTCGCGCTTGGCGACGTCGAAGATCTGCCTTCACGCGATGGAAGTGGCCGATGCAACCTGGTTGGCTCGACAAGAATTGCAATGCCGACGTTCGCTTGAGCAGATCATGGCCCAAAACGGCGAGTTTGTTCGGGCGACGACCGACTGAGGGCCGTCAGCCCCCCCTTTGCCGCTCCCACGGTGAGTCCCATGAGTAACAACAGGTCCGATCAGGATCGCTCCGGCGTTTCGGAAAGCGGGGACAGCTCCGCGTTCGAAATCCTGCTTGACGCGGCAAATCAGCGTGCGCAAGCTGCGCTCGACCGCGAGAGCGCCATTCGCGCGTCAATGTCCTGGCGTGTCACGGCGCCGCTGCGAAAAGCCTCTTCCTTCTTGTCGCCGCGAGTACGCGCCAATCTGCGCCGCATCGCCAAGGCAGCGTGGTGGGCGGTGACGCCGTGGCGCATGCCGGCACGGATTCGAGCCATGCGTTTTCGTGCGCCGAAAGAGGTTGCGCTGCGCGGTGCGTCGGACGCCTCCGACGCCTACGGCGTTTGGATTGCAACCCACGAGCAACGATCGCCCGCCTTGATCGATGCGCCGGTCAAGCCCGTATCGTTCCTTCTTTCGGTCGGTAGCAGTGATCAGGCGCTGTTGCAGACGCTGAATTCGGTGCGCTCCCAGCCCATCGGGCACTGGGAAGTCTTGATTGCGGTGCCGCCCGACGCGTCAGCTGCTCTTAAAACCGTGCTCGACGGTCTGGCGAAGGATGTACGCATCGTGCGGGTGCCTGTGCCGGGCGGCTCGCGGGCGCGTGATCTGGCCGCGTGCCTTGCATCAGCCCGTGGCGAACTCGTTGCATTGCTGGATGCCGGCGACATGCTGGCGGCCGGCGCATTGAACGAACTGGCGCACGCTCTTCGGCGTGCGCCGAACAGCGACATTTTCTACAGCGATGAAGATCGACTCTCCCGGGAAGACCTGCGTCATAGTCCGTACTTCAAGCCCAGCTGGTCGCCGGACCTGCTGTATGCCTTCAATTACTTCGGTCGCCTGACGCTGTTGCGGCGTGAGCTGTTGGTGAGCACTGGCGGCATCGATGCGGAGATGGGAGAAGGCGCGGAGTGGGATTTGAACCTTCGCGTGAGCGACCGGGCCGGCATCATCACACGTATACCGAAAGTCTTGTGCCATCGTGGCGCGGACGGCAGGTCTGAGAGGCCCGCGCCGGGATCGAAGGCCGCTGACGACCATCGAAGGGCGCTGCGGGCGCACTGGGCGCGGGCGGGCATTGCGGCCGATGTGGAAACCCAGCCTGATGGCACACAGCGCGCCACATGGGCTATCGAGGCGCCGCCTTTAGTGTCCATCATCATTCCTACCAAGGACAAGGTCGATCTGCTTCGGGTATGCATCGACGGGGTGCTGCGAGGCACCGACTATGCGCGTAAGGAGATCATCCTTGTCGATACCGGGTCGACCGAAGAAGCAACGCTTGCATACTACGAAGAACTGCGTGCCTACCCTGAAGTGTCGATCGTTCACTTCAGCAGGAAATTCAATTATTCCTCGGCATGCAATTTTGGCGCTGACTTCGCGCACGGCGACCTGCTGCTGTTCCTCAACAACGATATTGAAGTGATCGCGCCGGACTGGCTGCAAGAACTGGTGAGGTTCGCGCAGCGTCCGGGTGTAGGCGTGGTCGGCACTCAGTTGCGCTATCCGGGCGGCAAGCTTCAGCATGGCGGCGTCGGGTTGGGTGTAACGCTCTGCGGGCTGATGTACTACGCCGACCAGGCCGATGCATGGGGTGTCTTCGGCTCTGCGGCGCATCCGCGTAACTGGATGGCCGTGATGGGGGCATGTCAGATGGTCTCGCGTGAAGCCTTCGATAGGATCGGAGGATTCGACGAGTCCTATCTGCTCGCCTTCAGTGACGTCGCCTTGTGTCTGCGTGCCTGGCGTGCAGGGTACCGCACAGCCTACGCGCCGCACGCGCGTCTTGTGCACCACGAAGGCGCTACGCGTGGTGCCATCAACCCCACACCCGACCTGCGGCGTTTTGCAGACGACGTGCGATTCCTGGGGATCGACGAAGACCCTTACCTGCATCCCGAACTCGATGCGCAACGGCCGATTCCAACCCTTCGCACAGGCGCTGCACGCTCACCGCGTGAAAGCCTTCTCATCGATACACGTGCGCTCGGCTCAATGATGTTGCCGTCCTCGACCTTGGATCTGTCGGTGGAGCGCACGTGCCTCGACGCTGCGGGCTTGTTGCGCGAGGACGTGCTTTGGGCGCCGCAGCCGGCGCACGGCATTGCCGACGCATGGTCCGCCGCCCGCTGGATCCTGGACCTTCTGCGTACCTGCCCTGATGTCGCGAGACGTTTTTCTACGGCGCTGTCGGATGGTCCAGATGGGAGCTTCGGGCGCTGGATTGCGAACGAAGGCGGCACTGCGTTGGCCTTGCCCGGAAGCGCGAGGACATGGGTAGCCCACTGCCTGGGGGCAGGCCTTGGTGCACGGGCTCGGCAGGCCTATCTGTTCGATGAAGGCATCAAGAACAAGCTGCCGCATGGCCTTTTGCCGATGGGGCAGCACGCATTGTTCCGGTGGTTCATGCGCGATGGCCGTCATCTTTCGAATCTGAGACTTGAAGAGATTTGGTGGCTTTTTCGCGAGGCGTCCGAGCAACCAGCCGCTGAACTGGTGCGCGCCTATGCCTTCTCGCCCGCCTGGCAAGCCTTGTACCCGGATGGGCTCACGGTCTTCGGACGCCGCGCGTTCGCAGCGTGGGTGTCGGCCACTTACCGCGTGCAGGCGGGGTGGATCGATCCTGCATGCTGGCCGGTCGAGGCATCACCCGCACGTCAGATCCGCAGTGCCTATTGGGCACGTGAAGACTGGCGGCTGCTTCATCCGAACGCGCTCGACGAGCCGAGCCGCGCCTTGGCGCTGATCGAGTGGTTGTCCACTCCCGCGGCGGCGCAGCCTGCGGAGGTCGTCGAATGGTTGAAGGCTTTCGATACCGCACAAGTGTCGGCTGACTTGGCGACGCCTGGGATGAATGTGATCGGACATTTCGCCTATCCTTCAGGCCTGCGGGTCTCGATCGAGGCATTGGTCCAGGGTATGCACAGCGTGGGCGTGCAGACGTCTTTACGCGACCTGAAGACGGACCGCAAGGACGATCCGCTGCATGCGAACTTCCAGGGCTTCGAGGAGTTCGACACCACGCTGATTCATGTTCAGCCCGACCCGTTTTTTGGCGAGGCCTACAGTCGCAGCGACCTGTTCGAGCGCTCGCCGCGCACTTACCGCATTGCTTACTGGTACTGGGAGTTCGACGTAATTCCGGATTCATGGCTGTCGCATGTCGAAGAGATTGACGAGGTTTGGGCCGCTACTGAGTTCGTGGCGCGCGGCCTGCGCGCGAAGATTTCGAAACCGGTGCACGTGCTCTTTCCGGGGGTGAAGCTCGCTCCTTTCGAGCGGCGCCCACGCGCCTATTTCGGCCTTGAGGTGGAGCCGTACACGTTCCTTTTCACGTTCCACATGATGAGCGTCATGGAGCGAAAGAACCCGCTCGGCCTGATCCGCGCATTTGCAAGCGCTTTCCGGTCTGGCGAGCCAGTGCAGCTCGTGCTCAAGACCTCGTTTGCCGACCGCCACCCGGAACAGTTCAGGGAACTGAGCGACGCAGCAGCCAAGGCGGGGAACGTGAAGATCATCAACGAGGTCTATAACCCCAGTGACGTGCTCGCGCTGATGGAAGCCTGCGACGCCTACGTGTCACTGCATCGCAGCGAAGGACTGGGCCTGACGATGGCGGAAGCTATGCTGATGGGCAAGCCGGTCATCGCCACCGATTTCTCGGGCAACGTCGATTTCATGGATGAGAGCAACAGCCTTCCAGTGCGCTACGAAATCGTCAAGCTTGGCAAGGCGATCCCGCCGTACGACGCGCATTTCGAATGGGCGGAGCCATCCGAGTCGCATGCAGCCGAACTGATGCGGCGCGTGTTCGACAACCAGGCATGGGCTGCGGAGCTTGGGGACAGGGCCCGGGCAAGCGCTCAGGCCGCGCTGTCGGTGGATGTAGCGGGTGAGAAAGTGGCGCGTCGGCTTGCCGAAATTCAGGCGCAGAGGCGCGGCCTTCGCCGCTGATCAGCCCGGTGCACCTGGATCAGGACACTTCTACGATCCGTCCGTGCTCAAGATGGATCACCCTGTTGCACTCCTTGGCGATGAGCTCCGGTGAGTGAGAGGCCAGCACCAGAATGCCCGACTTAGACACCACGTCGCGCATTCGTTGCTCGGCCTTCTCCGTGAACTCGGCGTCGCCTACGGACAACCATTCGTCCATGAGCAGGATGTCTGCCTCGACGCTGGTCGAGATCGAGAAGGCCAGGCGCATCATCATGCCAGTAGAGTAGGTGCGTACCGGCATGTTCACATACTCGCCGAGTCCGCTGAATTCGCAGATATCTGGCGTAAGGCGATCGAGGTCCTTCTTGCTCATGCCCATTACAAGTCCGCGCAGCATGATGTTCTCGATACCCGTGGCATCCATCTCAATGCCCAGTGAGGGGTCTATGAGGCTGGCGACCGAACCGTGCCTTACAAATTCGCCCGATGACGGTTCGTAGACGCCTGCCAGAGTGCGCAGCAATGTCGACTTGCCCGCGCCGTTGTGTCCGATCAGGCCAAGCCGATCGCCGCTTTTCAGTTCGAGATTGATGTCGCTCAGCGCTTGTACGACGGTTACGCCCGTTTCCTTGCCGAATCGTCCACCGGTGACAGAAGCCGCCAGAGTCTTCTTCAGCGAGGCCGCGCCTGCCCCATAAATCGGAAAGTTGACGGCGACGTTTTTGAGTGAAATGGATGCCATGGATCAGAGCCAGTAGACGACGCGACGGCGGTACTTCGAGAACAGGAGTGCGGCCGCGACTAGGCATAGCGCGGTCCATACCATGATGCCGATCCAGCTGTGCAGGTGAGCGACGCCGCCCATAAGCGGCGTGCGAAGCAGGTCCAGCATCTGCGCAAATGGATTCCACAGCACGTACTTGGCGCGGCCCGGCAAGCTTTCGGGCAGCCAGAACACGGGGGTTAGGAACATCAGCATCTGCATCACGCTGGTGACGATCTGCGTGACGTCGCGGTAGCGCGTGCAGATCAGCCCGAGCAGCAGCCCCAGCGCATGCGCGTTGATGATGAGGATGAGGAAGGCAGGCACTATGAGCAGCACTGACCAAGACAGCGAAACTCCAGCCCAGAGCGCCACAGGGATGTAGAGCACGATCTGGTGAGCAAACTGGATGAGATTGCGCGCCAGGCTACGCCAGACAAACAGGCTGATCGGGAAGTAGCCTTGCTTGAGGTAGTTGGACGACCCAACGAATGCGTTGCAGGCGTCAGTCACCACACTGGAGAAGAACGCCCAGAAGATGATCCCTAGTGCCAAGTGCGGAAAGAATCTGGACAGTTCGGTGCCGAACAGCGAACTGTAGAGCGGCCCCATGCCGGCGATCATCACGCCCATGCTCAGGGTTAGCCACAAGGGCCCGAGCATCGAGCGCCGGTAGCGCAGCACGATGTCGAACCATGCGAGAGTCAGCCAGATGTCGGTGCGGCGGGTACCCTGCCACCAGTCGGCCAGGGCGCTACGATGTAAATTTGAATGGACTTGGCTCATGTGCGCCCGTAGGTGTCTGCGAGACGGACGATGTCGTCTTCGCCCAAATACCCGCCGCACTGGACTTCGATGAGAACGAGTTCATCTTCGCCGGTGTTGGTTAGGCGGTGTTTTTCTCTCAAGGGAATGTAGCGGTACTGCCCGGGGAAGGTCTCGTACTCGACCTCTCCGATCTGCACGAGTGCCTGACCCTGTACCACCACCCAGTGCTCGGCACGTTCGTGGTGGTATTGCAGCGAGAGCGCCTCACCGGGCCTGACCGTGATGCGCTTGACCTTGTAGCCTTCTTCCTGCTTGAGCGAAGTGTACGTGCCCCAAGGGCGGTGAACCAGCGTGGGTTGATGAACGGTGTCGTGCTTGCGGGCCTTGAGCGCGTTCACGACCTGCTTGACCTTTTGCGCGCTGTCCTTATGCAGCACCAGCAAGGCGTCCGGTGTGTCGACGACCACCAGGTCGTGGACGCCGACGACCGCCACCACCTTGGGCCCGAAACTCTCCACCTGTACGTGCGTGCCCGTGGTGTCGAGCGCCACCACGTCGTCGGGCAGCGTGTTGCCGCTGGCATCTGGAATGAGTGCGTTGGACACGGCGGGCCATGAACCCACATCGCTCCAGCTGAACTTGGCCGGGACGACATGAACGTTCGAGGCACGCTCCATCACCGCGTAGTCGATGCTGATGTCCGGCTGCAGGCCGAACGCATGCAACTCGAAATTGACGCAGTTGCCCGAGGCCTTGGAGGCCTCCAAGGCGGCCCTTGCCGAACGGATCACTTCCGGCGCGTGTTCTTCGAGCGCCGCGATGATGGCGTCCGCCGTGAAGGCGAACATGCCGCTGTTCCAGTAGTAACGGCCTGTTGCCAGGTAGCCCTGGGCCGTTTCGAGGTCGGGCTTTTCGACGAAGCGCTTGACACCCTGGCTCTCGCGCGAGACATGCCCGACTTCGATGTAGCCGAATCCTGTGTCGGGACTGGTGGGACTTACGCCAAACACGACGAGCTTGCCTTCCTGCGCCAGGCGGAAGGCTTCGCTTGCGCTGGCCACGAAGGCGTGCACGTCCGGCACCAGGTGGTCTGCGGAAAGAACCAGCATCACCGTGTCCCCGCTGAACTGGCGTGCGCACTGGAGGGCCGCCAGCGCGATCGCCGGACCCGTGTTGCGTCCCTTGGGTTCGAGCAGAAAGGACGTGGCCGGCGGATCGGGCATCTGCTGGAGCACGTCGCGGGTCAGAAACAGATGGTCCTTGTTGGTCACAATCATCAGGTCGCCCGTGCCGCAGGCTTGGCCGCGCTCGATGGCTTGCTGGAGCAGCGTGGAGTCTCCGATCTTCATGAACGGCTTGGGGAACGCCTGGCGCGATGCAGGCCAGAGCCTGGAGCCGGCGCCTCCCGAGAGCACCACTGAGAGCAGCCTCATTGTTTTCCTTTTGCTTGTTGACCCAACCAATTTTACGGGCAGCTCCTGCTGCGGGCGGTGCGGGCCCCCAACCTGCGCAGACGCGGCTTGGCCGGGGCTGTTGCGAAGATAATCGCCGGGCGGCGCCATCTCACGGCTTTGCCGCTGTCTGTTTCCTTTCCCGACCCAAAGTTTCGTTCCACCCGCCTCGCGGGTCGCAATCCATGCATGCTATCTACCGATTTCTTGTTGCTCTGGCCGCCTTCGGGAGGGGCCCGGGTTTGATGGGGCGCGTGCAGCGGGCCTGGCGCATGTTCAAGAAATCAGGCTGGCCGGGCATTCGCTGGGAGATGGGGCGGCGCATTGGCGGCTACAACAATTACACGACCTGGGTGCGCCGCTACGACACGCTGACCCCCGAGAGCCGCAACAGGCTCGCCCAACGCGCGGCTGCCCTGGAAGGCCAGCCGCTCATCTCGGTCGTGATGCCTACGTACAACCCCAACCCCGCATGGCTGCGCGAGGCCATCGAGTCAGTGCGCGCCCAGATATACCCGAACTGGGAGCTCTGCATCGCAGACGACGCGTCGCCCTCGGCCGAGGTGCGCGCCATCCTCAAGTCATATAGCGAGAGCGACCCGCGCATCAAGGTTGTGTTCCGCCTTCAGAACGGCCACATCTCGGCCGCCTCCAACAGTGCGCTCGAACTGGTTTCCGGCCCCTGGGTGGCGCTCATGGACCATGACGACCTGCTGCCCGCCGACGCGCTGTTCTGGGTGGCCGACTGCATAGCCGCGAATCCCGGAGTGCAGTTGATCTACTCAGACGAGGACAAGGCCGACGAAAGTGGCTTCCGGTTCGGCCCCTATTTCAAGCCCGACTGGAACGTCGATCTTTTCCGCTCGCAGAACATGTTCAGCCATCTGGGCGTGCTTTCGACGGAACTGATGCGCTCTGTGGGCGGATTCCGTGTGGGAATGGAGGGGTCGCAGGACTGGGATCTGGTGCTGCGCTGCATGGAGCGCATCGAAGCCGGACAAATCAAGCACATCCCCCGCGTGCTGTATCACTGGCGCGTGCACAGCGAGAGCACCGCCCGCTCCATGAGCGCCAAGCCGTACGCGGCAATAGCCGGAGAGCGCGCGCTGAACGAACACTTTCAGCGCACCGGCGTGCGCGCTATGGCCGAGCACCTCGACTTCGGCTACCGCGTGCGTTACGCCTTGCCCGATGTCTTGCCGTTGGTTTCGGTGATCATTCCCACGCGCAACGCGCTGAGGCTCACGCGCCAGTGCGTCGAGTCGATCCTTTCGAAGACCACCTACTCGAACTACGAAATCATCATCGTCGACAACGGCTCCGACGACCCCGCCACGTTGGCTTGGTTCAAGCAGATTGCCGCCGAAAAGCCGAATGTGCGCGTGCTGCGCGACGATCGCGATTTCAACTATTCGGCGTTGAACAATGGTGCAGTTCCGTCTGCAAACGGCGAACTCCTGGCGCTGGTCAACAACGACATCGAGGTCATCACGCCGGACTGGCTGAGTGAAATGGTCAGCCTGGCGGTGCAGCCGGGCGTGGGTGCGGTGGGGGCACGGCTCTGGTATCCGAACAGGACGCTGCAGCATGCGGGCGTTATCTTGGGCATCGGCGGCATTGCCGCGCACGCGCACCGAGGCATGCCTGGGGGCCGCGAAGGCTATGCAGGCCGTGCAGCGCTGATCCAGTCGTTCTCGGCAGTCACCGCGGCATGCCTGGTGATCCAGAAGCAGCACTACCTGGCGGTGGGCGGGCTCGACGAAGTGAACCTCAAGGAGTCCTTCAACGACATCGATTTCTGCCTGCGCCTGCGCGAGGCCGGTCTGCGCAATGTCTGGACACCCTACGCCGAGCTATTCCACTACGAGTCCGCGACGCGCTCCAAGAACATGTCCCCGAAACGGCAGGCGCAATTCCAGGAAGAGTCCTCCTACATGCACAAGCGCTGGGGCGCCCTCATCCAGAACGACCCCGCCTACAGCCCCAACCTCATGCTCGCCCGCGAAGACTTCAGCTACGCCTGGCCCCCTCGCGTGCCTCCAGCCTGATGACGCCAGACATCTCCGTCGCCCTCTGCACCCGCAACGGCGCGCGCTACCTGCCTGCGCAGGTCCGCAGCATCTGCACGCAGGAGCCCTTGCCGCGCGAGATCATCGTGTCCGACGACGGCTCGTCTGACGACACGCTGGCCGTCGTTCGCGAGACGATCGCCCTGTGCGGCGTAGCCGACCGGATCGCGCTGCGGGTGTTCAGCAACACGCCGCCGCTGGGCGTGACGCGCAATTTCGAGCAGGCCGTGCGCGCCTGCAGCCACGAACTCATCGTGCTGTGCGACCAGGACGATGTCTGGCACCCCGGCCGCCTCGCCCGCATGGCGGCGCAATTCGAGGCTCGTCCCGACCTGCTGCTGCTGCATACCGACGCGCGCCTCGTCGATGCCGACCTGCAGCCCCTGGGCTCCACGCTCTTCCATGCGCTCGAAGTGCAGCCCGCCGAGCTGGAGGCCCTTTCGCGCGGAGACGCCTTCAGCGTGCTGCTGCGGCGCAACCTGGTGACGGGCGCGACCACCATGTTCCGCAGGACTTTGCTCGAGGCGGCGCTTCCGTTCGCGCCCGAGTGGGTGCATGACGAGTGGCTGGCCGCCATCGCCGCAGCTACGGGCCGCATGGACGTGCTGCCCGAGCCGACCATCGACTACCGCCAGCACGCCAGCAACCAGATCGGCGCGCGGCGGCTCACGCTGTCCGAGAAGATCGCCAAGGCTTTTGCCGAGCGCGGCGACAAGCACGTGGCGCGGCTGCATCGCGCCGATGCGCTGCTGCAGCGCCTGCTCCAGCTTGGCGACCGGGTGCCGGCCGCCTGGCTGGAGGCGCAGCGCGCCAAGGTGGCGCACCAGCGCTTCAGGGCCGGGTTGCCGAAGGCGCGCCCGCTGCGGGTGGTTCCGATCCTGGCCGAGGCCGCTCGCGGGCGCTATGCCCGCTTCGGCCGGGGCGGCCATGCCATCGCGCAGGACCTGCTCGAGCGCGGCTGACTAACTGGGGTCAGCGCGCCTTCGCCGCGAGCCGCCGGTAGCGCCAGAACGCCCCCGAAAGCCACACCTTCAGCAGGCTGGTCACGTGCCAGTACAGGTACTTCCTGCTGCGGTGGCTCTCGCGCTGCGCGTCGTGACGGGCGAGCAGGTTCTCGCCCACCTGCAGCTTCCAGCCCGCGAGCCGGGTGCGGGCGCAGATGTCGAAGTCCTCGCCGTACATGAAGAATTTCTCGTCGAAGCCGCCCACCTGCCGGTAGGCCTCGCTGCGAAACAGCATGAACAGGCCCGGAATCCACGCCGGCACCGTCGGGCGCACGTAGCCGGGCTTCTTTCTTCCGACGATCTCGAGCGGCGTGAGCAGCGCCCGATGCGGCTCGGGCTCGGTCTTGCCGGGCTCCAGGATGCGCGGCGTCAGCAGGCCGGCGTCCGCTGCCGCCTGCGCGAGCAGCGGCGACAGCACGTCGCTGTCGAAGCGGATATCCGGGTTCAGCACCAGGAACCACTCGGTGCCGCAGCGCTCGAAGGCCTGATTGTGATTGGCGCCGAAGCCCTTGGGGCTCGCGTTCTCGATCCGCTCCACCTCGAAGCCCCAGCTGCGGCCGGCGAGCAAGTCGGCCTCGGGGATGTTCAGCGTGAGCAGGACCTTGTCGATGACGGCGCGGCTGTACCTGTCCAACTGCTCCAGCAGCGGCAGCACCAGCGCGAGCTGGCCGTGGCTCACGATCGAAATGGTGATGGGATGGCGGGAGGAGGGGGGCGTGGGCATGGTCTAATTTCGCCCGGGAATTCTAGGGTTCCCCAAACCCCACACATGATTGCTCTGATCGTCATCAGTTTCTTCGTCGCCGCCTTCTCGGTCCAGGTGTTCATGCGACGTGCACGGCGGCATGCCCGCCTCTACGGCGCCGACATGCCCCAGCGCTTCCACAAGGGCCACGTGCCTCGCCTGGGTGGTGCGGGCATCCTGCTGGGCATGGGGGCGGCCTGGCTGGCCGCAGGCATCACCGGCACCGATCCGTTCAATGTCTCCTGGCCGGTCACGACCTCGATGCTCACGCTGGTGTGCATCCTGCCGGCAGTGCTGGGCGGCATCGTTGAAGACGTCACCCAGCGCGTGAAGGTGCGCTACCGGCTGGGGCTGACCATCGGCTCGGCGCTGCTGGTCTGCTGGCTGCTGGGGCTGGGCGTGGCGCGCACCGGCTTCGAGACGGTCGACGGCTGGCTGGCGATGGTGCCTTACGCCACCGTGCTCTTCGCGGCCCTGGCCATCGGCGGGCTGCCTCATGCCTTCAACATCATCGACGGCTACAACGGGCTCGCGGGCACGGTCGCGGTGCTGGTCTGCCTGGCGATCTCGCACGTGGCGCTGCAGGTGGGCGACCGGCAGCTGGCCGCCATGGTGATCTGCCTGGTCGGCGCCACCTTCGGCTTCCTGGTGTGGAACTACCCGCGCGGCAAGATCTTCGCCGGCGACGGCGGCGCCTACGTCTGGGGCATGGTGATCGCCGTGGCCTGCGTGACGCTGGTGCAGCGCCACCGCGTGGTGTCGCCGTGGTTCCCGATGCTGCTGCTGATCTACCCGGTGTGGGAGACGCTGTTCTCCATCTACCGCAAGCTGGCGCGCGGGCAGTCGCCCGGCACGGCCGACGCGCTGCACTTCCACCAGCTGATCTTCCGCCGCATCGTGCGCGTCGCCTTTGCGGACGACGAGGCCCGGCAGCTGCTGGCGCGCAACAACCGCACCTCGCCCTACCTGTGGATGTTCGCGGCCCTGTCGGTGGTGCCGGCGGTGCTGTTCTGGAACAACACCATCGTGCTGATGTTCTTCTGCCTGCTGTTCGTGACCACCTACGTGGGGGCGTACCTGATGATCGTGCGCTTCAAGGTCCCGCGCTGGCTGCGGCCGTGAACAGGCTCGCCCCCAGGCTTCGCGCACTTCGTGTCGCTGCGCCGACCCCTCGCCCGCGGGGCAACACCGGTGGCCCGGCGAGGCCGGCTCCACGGTGTTGCCCGCGCAGTCAGTCGGCTGTCACCGGGATTGCGCGAGAATTTGAGCCTCACCTGATCGTCCACCGCTTTGGAGCCTGACCGCCCATGACCGACCCCGTCCTCAACATCCCCCCGCGCGACAAGGCCGAGATCCTGGCCCAGGCGCTGCCGTACATCCGCAAGTTCCACGGCAAGACCATCGTCATCAAGTACGGCGGCAACGCCATGACCGACCCGGCGCTGCAGGCCGACTTCGCCGAAGACGTGGTGCTGCTGAAGCTGGTGGGCATGAACCCGGTGGTGGTGCACGGCGGCGGCCCGCAGATCGAGGCGGCGCTCAACCGCCTGGGCAAGAAGGGCAGCTTCATCCAGGGCATGCGCGTGACCGACGCCGAGACCATGGAAGTCGTCGAATGGGTGCTGGCCGGCGAGGTGCAGCAGGACATCGTGGGCCTGATCAACCAGGCCGGCGGCAAGGCCGTGGGCCTGACCGGTCGCGACGGTGGCCTGATTCGCGCGCAGAAGCTCAAGATGGCCGACCGCAACGATCCCAACGTGCACCACGACGTCGGCCAGGTCGGCGACATCGTCTCCATCGACCCCAGCGTGGTCAAGGCGCTGCAGGACGACGCCTTCATCCCGGTGGTCAGCCCCATCGGCTTCGGCGAGGAGAACGAGAGCTACAACATCAACGCCGACGTCGTCGCCGGCAAGCTGGCCACCGTGCTCAAGGCCGAGAAGCTCATGCTGCTGACCAACACGCCCGGCGTGCTCGACAAGGACGGCAAGCTGCTCACCAACCTCAGCGCCCGCGAGATCGACGACCTGTTCGCCGACGGCACCATCTCCGGCGGCATGCTGCCGAAGATCGAAGGTGCGCTCGACGCGGCCAAGAGCGGCGTGAACGCGGTGCACATCATCGACGGCCGCGTGCCGCACGCGATGCTGCTGGAGATCCTGACCGACCAGGCCTACGGCACGATGATCCGCGCCCGTTGAGGCCGGCGTGGGCGCGCGCTCACTGCGCTGTGCGAGAATCAATTGATTACATCTTTGCACGCGCTCCCATGCAGAACGAAGAGACGACCAGTGCTTCCGGCGTAGAGACTCCTGCGGAAACGACCACTCCCCCGGCGCGCAAGCGCCCCAAGCCGGGCGAGCGGCGCGTGCAGATCCTGCAGGCGCTCGCCTCCATGCTGGAGCAGCCGGGCGCCGAGCGGGTCACCACTGCTGCGCTGGCCGCGCGGCTCGAAGTGAGCGAGGCCGCGCTCTATCGCCATTTCGCGAGCAAGGCCCAGATGTTCGAGGGCCTGATCGACTTCATCGAGCAGAGCGTCTTCACGCTGGTCAACCAGATCCTCGAGCGCGAGGGCGCCACCGGCGCCCAGCAGGCCGCCCGCATCCTCACGCTGCTCGTGCAGTTCGCAGAGCGCAATCCCGGCATGACCCGCGTCATGGTGGGCGACGCGCTGGTCTACGAGAACGAGCGCCTCCAGCAGCGCATGAACCAGTTCTTCGACAAGATCGAATCCACGCTGCGCCAGGTGCTTCGCGGGGCCGCCGCGGCCGACGGCTCGGCCACGCCCAGCGTCGATGCGCAGGTGCGCGCAGCGGCGCTCACCGCCTTCGTGGTGGGGCAGCTGCAGCGCTTCGCGCGCTCGGGCTTCCGCCGCGCGCCTTCCGAGCACCTGGAAGCGACGATTGCGCTGATCGTCCGATAGGGGTACCCCGCAGGGCGCCGGCAGGCTCGCACCGAGCGCCTCCGGCGCAGTAGCATCGTTCAGCCCTTGCCGCCAGTCCTGGCGGCAGGCCGATGTTCGCGGTTGCCTCCACGGAGGTCGCATGAGCCATGGCGCGGTAGCTTGCCTGTGTCCGATGGAGCCTCGCTCTTCGCGGGTGCGTGCTCATGCCTGACGCGACGCGCGGCGACGGCCTGCGGACCATCCTCCTGACGGCGATCGCCATGCTGGCGTTTGCCGCAAATTCGCTGCTTTGCCGGCTCGCGCTGCAGCGCGGGGGCATCGACCCGGCGAGCTTCGGCAGCGTCAGGCTCCTGGCGGGCGCGCTCATGCTGGGGCTCCTCGTGCGCCTCAGGGCGCAGCCGGCCGCTTTGTCGGCTCCGCCGGTCCGCGCCGACTGGCTGGCGGCCGTCATGCTGTTCGGCTATGTCGCCTTCTTTTCCTTTGCTTACCTCAGCCTGTCGGCGGGTACGGGAGCGCTGATCCTGTTCGGCGCGGTCCAGCTGACGATGTTCGGCGCGGGCCTGCGATCCGGCAGCGAGCGCTTCGGGGCGCCCGGATGGTTCGGCTTCGCCATGGCGGTCGGCGGGCTGGTCTACCTGGTGTCGCCGGGGATCGCCGCTCCGCCGCCGCTGGGCGCCCTGCTGATGGCCGCCGCAGGCGTGGCCTGGGGCGTGTATTCGCTGCGGGGCAGGAGCGTGGCCGATCCGCTGGCCGCCACCGCGCGCAACTTCACGCGGGCCCTGCCGCTGGCACTGGCGCTGAGTCTGGTGTTCGCAGTCGAGGCGCATGCCGATGTGCATGCCGATGCGATGGGGCTCGTGCTTGCCGTCGCCTCCGGCGCGCTGACCTCGGGGCTCGGCTATGCGGTCTGGTACGCGGTGCTGGGGCGCCTCGGCGCGATGCGCGCCGCCACCGTGCAACTGTCGGTTCCGCTGTTGGCCGCATTCGGTGGCGTGCTGTTCCTGTCGGAAGCGATCACGCCGCGGCTGGCCGTGGCTTCCATCGCGATCCTGGGCGGCATCGCGCTCGTGCTCGGCCAGAAGGCGCGAAGCGCCCGTCCGTAGGCTGGCTGGCTACGAGACCTGCACGCCCACCTTCGCCCCCGCCGCGACGATCTCTCCCCACGTCGCATCGTCCACCCAGATCCCCTCCTTGCGCCGTGCCGCGCGCGCCTTGCGCTCCGGCTCGCCCGCGATCTGCACTTCGTCGAAGCCCTGTCCGGGCGGGCTCTGCCGCAGCCAGCCGACAAAC
Organism: Variovorax sp. 22077; assembly: GCF_052044195.1. Lineage (NCBI taxonomy): Bacteria > Pseudomonadati > Pseudomonadota > Betaproteobacteria > Burkholderiales > Comamonadaceae > Variovorax > Variovorax sp. 22077. Next base: position 38,236 of record NZ_JBQEQC010000022.1, on the reverse strand, counting down.
TCCCGGGCCTCCTCGTCGAAGGACTTCTGCGTGCCCAGCTTCGCCGGATCGATCAGCACCGTGAGCATGCCGTTGAGCACCGTGCGTGCCGTGTCCGCCTGCCGGTGCCAGGTGCCGCCGCCGGTGAGGGCGCCGCCGAGCAGCTCGCAGGCCACCGCCATGCCGTAGCCCTTGTGCTCGCCGAAGGTCATGAGCGCGCCGAAGAGGCCGTTGCCCTGCGGCACCACCACCACGCCCGGGTCGTTGGTCGGCGCGCCGTTCTCGTCGATGAGGTAGCCGTCGGGCACGCGCTCGCCCTTGTTGTGTGCCACGCGCATCTTTCCCTGCGCCACGCGGCTGGTCGCGTAGTCGAGCACGAAGGGCTCCGCGCCCGCGAGCGGAATGCCGATGCAGCAGGGATTGGTGCCGAAGCGCCCGTCGCCGCCGCCCCAGGGCGCGACCACCGGCCGCGAGAGCACGTTGACGAAGTGCATCGACACCAGCCCCTGCGCCGTCGCCATCTCCGCGAAGTGCCCGATGCGCCCCAGGTGGTGCGCATGAGACAGCGTGAAGATGCAGCTGCCGTGCTGCTTCGCCCGCGCGATGCCCAGCTCCATCGCCTGCACGCCGACGATCTGGCCGTAGCCGTGCTGGCCGTCCAGGCCCATCAGCGTGCCGATGTCGAGGTTCACGCGCACCGCGGCGTTCGGCTTCAGGCCGCCTTCGGCCACCGCGTCGACATAGCGCGGCAGCATGCCCACGCCGTGCGAGTCGTGCCCGCTCAGGTTGGCCAGCACCAGGTTGGCCGCCACCTGCTGTGCCTCGGCGGGCGAGCTGCCCGCGGCTTCGAGGATGCGGGCGACGGTGGCCTGCAGGTGGTCGGCCTTGAGCGTATGGGACATGGATCAGGCTCCTTTCGCGTTCAGCGTGATGGCGTAGAGCGACGTTGTCGCGCAGATGAAGAGGCGGTTGCGCTTGGGGCCGCCGAAGCAGACGTTGGCCACGCGCTCGGGCAGCAGGATCTTGCCCAGCAGCGTGCCGTCGGGGTGGTAGGCGTGCACGCCGTCGAGCGCGCTGGTCCAGATGCGGCCTTCGGTGTCGAGGCGGAAGCCGTCGAAGAGGCCGCTGGTGCATTCGGCGAAGACCTCGCCGCCGCCCAGGCTGCGGCCGTCGGCGCCCACCTTGAACCTGCGGATGTGCCGCGGGCCGTCGGGCGCATGGCTCGCGCCCGTGTCGGCGATGTACAGCAGCGACCCGTCGGGCGAGAAGGCCAGTCCGTTGGGCTTGACGAAGTCGTCGGCCATCAGCTCGACCTCACCGCTTTGCGGGTCGATGCGGTAGACATGGCACGCGCCGATCTCGCTCTCGGCCTTCAGGCCTTCGTAGTCGGAGAGGATGCCGTAGCTCGGGTCGGTGAACCACACGGCGCCGTCCGAGTGCACGACCACGTCGTTGGGCGAGTTCAGCCGCTTGCCCTTCCAGTGCGAGGCCAGCACGTTGATCGTGCCGTCGTGCTCGGTGCGCGTCACGCGCCGCGTGAGGTGCTCGCAGCTCACGAGCCGGCCCTGGCGGTCGACCGTGTTGCCGTTGGTGTTGTCCGACGGCTCGCGGAAAGTTCCCACCGTGCCGTTGACCTCGTCGAAGCGCAGCATGCGGTTGTTCGGAATGTCCGACCACACCAGCGTGCGGTGCGCCGCGAACCACGCGGGGCCTTCGCACCAGCGCGCGCCGGTCCACAGGCGCTGCACGCGCTCGGGGCCCGGGACGCAGCCCTTGAAGCGCGGGTCCAGTTGCTCGAAGCCTGTGCCTTCCAGGAAGCCGAAGGGGAGAGTCGCCATGGAGTTCCTCGTCGTCGATGGGTTCGCTCGGTTCACATCACCGCACCGACCTGCCACGGCACGAACTCGTTCTGGCCGTAGCCGTGCTGCTCGCTCTTCGACTGCGCGCCCGATGCAGTCGCGAGCACCAGCTCGAAGATGCGCTGGCCCATCTCCTGGATCGACGCGGTGCCGTCGACGATCTCGCCGCAGTTGATGTCCATGTCTTCCTCCTGCCGCTGCCACAGCGCCGAGTTGGTCGCCAGCTTGAGCGAAGGCGAGGGCGCGCAGCCGTAGGCCGAGCCGCGCCCGGTGGTGAAGCAGATCAGGTTGGCGCCGCCGGCCACCTGTCCGGTGGCGCTCACAGGGTCGTAGCCGGGCGTGTCCATGTAGACGAAGCCGTGCGCGGTGACGGGCTCCGCGTATTCGTACACCGCCTCGAGGTTGCTGGTGCCGCCCTTGGCGACCGCGCCCAGCGATTTCTCGAGGATGGTGGTGAGCCCACCTGCCTTGTTGCCCGGCGAGGGGTTGTTGTTCATCTCGCCTTCGTTGACGGCGGTGTAGTGCTCCCACCACTTGATGCGGTCCACCAGCTTCTGGCCGACCTCGCGCTTCACCGCGCGCCGCGTCAACAGGTGCTCGGCGCCGTACACCTCGGGCGTCTCGCTGAGGATGGCCGTTCCGCCGTGCGCCACCAGCAGGTCGACCGCCGCGCCCAGCGCCGGGTTGGCGCTGATGCCCGAGTAGCCGTCCGAGCCGCCGCACTGCAGCCCGATCGTGATGTGCGCCGCGCTGCAGGGCTCGCGCCTCACCGCGTTGGCGCGCGGCAGCATCTCGTTGATGAGCGCCACGCCCTTCTCGACCGTCTTGCGCGTGCCGCCCGTGTCCTGGATGTTGAAGGTGCGGAAGTTCTCGCCCTCGGCCAGGTGGCCGGTCGCGAGCCAGGCGTTGATCTGGTTGGCCTCGCAGCCCAGGCCCACCACCAGCACACCCGCGAAGTTCGCATGCGTGGCATAGCCCGTGAGCGTGCGCTCCAGGATCTGCATGCCCAGGCCCTGCGTGTCCATGCCGCAGCCGGTGCCGTGCGTGAGCGCGATCACGCCGTCCACGTTGGGGAAGGCCGCCAGTGCCTGCGGGTTGGTCTTGCGCGAGAAGTGGTCGGCGATGGCGCGCGCGGCGGTGGCCGAGCAGTTCACGCTGGTCAGCACGCCGATGTAGTTGCGCGTGGCCACGCGGCCGTCGGCACGCCGGATGCCCATGAAGGTGGCTTCGCGCTTCGCGGGCGCGGGCTTCACGTCGGCGCCGAAGGCGTAGTCGCGTTCGAAGTCGCCCTTGTCGGGGCCCATGTCGAGGTTCTGCGTGTGCACGTGCTCGCCGGCGGCGATGGGGCGGCTCGCGAAGCCGATGATCTGGTTGTAGCGGCGCACCGGTTCGCCCTGCGCGATGTCGCGCATCGCGATCTTGTGGCCCGGCGGGATCAGCCCGCGCACGGCCACGCCTTCGACGGTGGCACCGCCGAGCAGCTGCGAGCGCGCGATGACGACGTCGTCGGCGGGGTGGAGTCGGATGTAGGGAGTCATCGTGGTGTTCTTCCTCGGTTCAGGAAGCCTTGGTGCGGCGCCAGCTCGCGCTGAAGCGCTGGTGGAACTTGTCCATGTGTTCGTGCATGGCGCTGCGAGCGGCGGACGGGTCGCGCGCGGCGATGGCGTCGAGGATCAGCTCGTGCTCGCCGATGGCCACCTGCCACGACTCCATGGTCTCGAAGTAGTCGATCATGCGGGCGAAGATCGGCCCGTGCCGCGACTCCCAGAAGCCCTGGACCGTCTCGGTCAGCACCACGTTGTCGCAGGCGTTGACGATGGCCAGGTGGAAGGCGCGGTCGCCCTCGTGCGGCACCTCGCCGTTCGCGGCCAGCTCGCGCATCATGCGGATCGCGCGGCGCATGGCGTCCACGTCCTTGCGCTTGCCGTGCTGGGCCGCGGTGGCGGCGGTCTCGCCTTCCACCATGCGGCGCGCGCGGATGATCTCCAGCGGCCCCCATTCGATGCCGGCCGCGCCGTTGGCCGGCGGCAGCGTGCGCTGCGAGCGGTCGAGCACGTACACGCCAGAGCCGGTGCGTACCTCGACCCAGCCTTCCACCTCCAGCGCGATCAGCGCCTCGCGCACCGATGGCCGGCTCACGCCCAGCTGCCGGGCCAGGTCGCGCTCGGCGGGAATGCGCGCGCCCACAGCGAATTCGCCCTTGCCGATGAGCTCGCGCAGCTGTTCGGCGATCTGGCGGTAGAGGCGCTGGGGTTCGAGGGTCTGGATCGGCACGGAAACGGAAAGGCAGGCGGGAGGGTTAGGGGTTGTCCTGAATTGGCCAAGTGGTAAGGCCAATTCAGAATACGCCACATTGCCCGGACCATCATCGGGCCAAACCCGAGGAGAGCTCCATGAGATTGAAGGGAAAGACCGCGCTGGTCACTGCCGCCGGCCAGGGCATCGGCCATGCCAGCGTGCTCGCCATGGCCGCCGAGGGCGCACAGGTCTGGGCCACCGACGTCAACGAGAAGCTGCTGGAGCGCTACGCGGGCGTGCCCAACGTCACCGCGCTGAAGCTCGACGTGCTCGACAAGGCCGCCATCGGCGCGCTGGCGGCCAAGCTGCCGCCGCTGGACGTCCTCTTCAACTGCGCCGGCGTGGTCCACAACGGCGCCATCGAGCAGGCGACCGACGACGAACTGCTCTTTGCCTTCAACCTCAACGTACGCGCCCAGATGTGGACCATCCAGGCCGTGCTGCCCGGCATGTTGGCGGCGGGGCGCGGCAGCATCATCAACATGGCCAGCGTGTGCTCCAGCATGAAGGGGCTGCCCAACCGCTTCGTCTACGGCACCACCAAGGCGGCCGTGCTGGGCCTCACCAAGAGCGTGGCGGCCGACTACGTGGCGCGCGGCATCCGCTGCAATGCGGTGTGCCCCGGCACGGTCGACACGCCCTCGCTGGGCGAGCGCATCAACGCCAATGCCGACCCCGACGCCGCGCGCCGCGCTTTCATCGCGCGCCAGCCCATGGGACGGCTCGCACAGGCCGAGGAGATCGCGCCGGTGGTCGTGTTCCTCGCGAGCGACGAATCGGTGTTCGCCACCGGCCAGTACTTCACGGTCGACGGCGGCATCACGATATGAACCAGCTCGACTTCCGCGGGCGCCACGCGGTCGTCACCGGCGGTGCCACGGGGCTGGGCTTCGGCATTGCGCAGCGGCTCGTCGCCTCGGGTGGCAGCGTCACGCTGTGGGACCGCGACGAAGACGCAGCCACCAAGGCCGCCGAATCGCTCGGCGACAAGGCCTTCGCGCTGAAGGTCGACGTGTCGCAGCATGCCTCGGTCGCCCAGGCCGTGGCCGCCACGCTGTCGCATGCGCCGCGCATCGACGCGCTCGTCAACAGCGCCGGCATCACCGGGCCCAACACGAAGCTGTGGGACTACCCCGTCGACGACTGGCGCCAGGTGATGGAAGTCAACGTCAACGGCGTGTTCCTCTGCTGCCGCGAGGTGGTCGCGCAGATGCGCAGGCAGGGCAGCGACGGCAGCGGCGGCCACGGCCGCATCGTCAACATCGCCTCGGTGGCCGGCAAGGACGGCAACCCCAACGCCAGTGCCTACAGCGCGAGCAAGGCGGCCGTCATCGGCCTGACCAAGTCGCTCGGCAAGGAGCTGGCCGACACCGGCATCCGCGTGAACTGCGTGACGCCCGCGGCGGTGAAGACCGCCATCTTCGACCAGATGACGCCGCAGCACATCGCCTTCATGCTCTCGAAGATTCCCATGGGCCGCTTCGGCACGGTGGAGGAGGTGGCCGCGATGGTCGGCTGGCTCTGCACCGAGGACTGCTCGTTCTCCACCGGCGCCGTGTTCGACCTGTCCGGCGGCCGCTCGACATACTGACCGGCCGGGCCCGCTCATCCCACACACTTCCGAATTCCAACGCACTGAAAGGAAAACATGAAACTCGTCCGCTACGGCAACCCCGGCAAGGAAAAGCCCGGCCTCATCGATGACAACGGCCAGCTGCGCGACCTGAGCGCCCTCGTCAAGGACATCGGCCCCGAGCAGCTCGGCGACGCCGCGCTCGCCAAGCTGCGCAAGCAGAAGATCGACAAGCTGCCGCTGGTCAAGGGCAAGCCGCGCTTCGGCTGCCCGGTGGCGAACGTGGGCAAGTTCATCGCCATCGGCCTCAACTACGCGGACCACGCGGCCGAGTCCGGCCTGCCGGTGCCCAAGGAGCCGGTGGTGTTCACCAAGGCCAACAGCTGCATCCAGGGCCCGAACGATCCGGTGATGCTGCCCAAGGGCTCGGTCAAGACCGACTGGGAAGTCGAGCTCGGCGTGGTCATCGGCACGCGTGCGCGCTACGTGCCGCAGAAGAGCGCGCTCGACTACGTGGCCGGCTACTGCACCATCAACGACATCAGCGAGCGCGAATACCAGATCGAGCGCGGCGGCACCTGGGACAAGGGCAAGGGCTGCGACACCTTCGGCCCCATCGGCCCGTGGCTGGTGACGCGCGACGACGTGCCCAACCCGCAGAAGCTCTCGATGTGGCTCGACCTGAACGGCAAGCGCGTGCAGACCGGCAACACCAAGACGATGATCTTCAGCGTGGCCAAGATCGTGAGCTACGTCAGCCAGTTCATGACGCTGATGCCGGGCGACGTCATCACCACCGGCACGCCCCCGGGCGTGGGCATGGGCATGAAGCCGCCGCTCTTCCTGAAGAAGGGCGATGTGATGACGCTGGGCATCGAGGGCCTGGGCGACCAGCGCCAGGAAGTGGTTCCCTTCAAGCTCTGAGCTTCTGCCGGCAGTTTCAATGAAGGCGCCTCCGGCGCCTTTTTTTTGCGGCTTCAAATGTCCCATTGACAGAACATTGAAACTGCAAAACCATCAACGGCATGTCGCAGATGCCTTTGCCGAAATACCACCAGATCTATCTGGTGCTGCGTGAGCAGCTGCACGAAGGCCGCTTTGCGGAAGGCCTGCCTGGTGAGCTGGCGCTGATGGGGCAGTTCAACGTGGCGCGCGTCACCGTGCGCCGCGCACTGGAGCAGCTGGCTTCCGAAGGACTCATCGAACGCAATCCCGGGCGCCGCACGCGCGCGGTGCCGCCGGCCGGCGGCGAAGGCCCCGGCACCAGAAGCATGGAGCGCGCCAACCTGCGCGGCCTGCTCGAGAACCTCGTCACCATGGGCCTGCACACCTCGGTCAAGGTGATCGAGGTGGCCACCATCACGGCATCCACGCAGGTGGCCGAGGCGCTGCAGCTCCAGCTCGGCGATGCGGTGCAGAAGGCCGTGCGCGTGCGCTCCACCAAGGAGGGGCCGCTCTCGCACATCACGACCTACGTGCCCGACACCATCGCGCGCCGCTTTGGCCGGCGCGAGCTGTCGAAGAAGCCCATCCTGGTGCTGCTGGAGGAATCGGGCGTGAAGGTGGGGCGCGCCCACCAGACCATTTCCGCCCGGCTGGCCGACAACGTGCTCGCGCAGCACCTCGATGTCTCCGTCGGCTCGGCCCTGCTCGCGGTGCGCCGCCTGATCTACGACGAGGACGAGCGGCCCGTGCAGTGGCTGCACGGCTTCTACCGCCCCGACCGCTACACCTACGAGATGCAGCTCTCCCGCGTGGGCAGCATCGACGCGAAGGTGTGGGTCAGCAAGGACGTGTCAGCCCAGTTCAACTGAAGAGAAAAAGGAAAGCCCCATGCAGAACCGCCGCAGTTTCGTGTCCCGCTCGGCCGCGCTGGCCACCGCCGTCGCCTTCCCCCTCGTGGCCGGCGCGCAGCCCAAGACCGTCAAGGTGGGCGTGCTGCACCCGGTCACCGGCGCGCTGGCCTATTCGGGCCAGCAGTGCCGCCTGGGCGCGCTCATGGCCATCGAGGACATCAACGCGGCGGGCGGCATCAGGTCGCTCGGCGGCGCGAAGCTCGAGGCCCTGCTGGGCGACGCGCAGTCGCAGCCGCAGGCCGGCGCGGCCGAGGTCGAGAAGATGAACGAGGCCGGCGTGTCGGCCATCGTGGGCGCCTTCGCTTCCGCCATCTGCCTGGCCACCACGCAGGCCGCGGCCAAGTACAACCTGCCGCATGTGGTCGACGTGGGCGTGGCCGACCAGATCGTCGAGCGCGGGCTGAAGAACACCTTCCGCTTCGGACCCGGCTACAAGAAGTCGACCGAGGTGGCCATGGCCAACCTGCTGGTGCTCAACAAGGCCGCGGGCAGCCCCGCCAAGACGGTGATGATCATCCACGAGGAGTCGCTGTTCGGCGCGGGCACCGCGCAGCTGCTCTCGCGCGAGCTGCCGGGCTACGGCTTCGAGGTGAAGGAGGTGGTGAAGCACGCCAACCCCACGCGCGACTTCAACAACATCGTGCTGCGCATGAAGTCGGTCAACCCCGACATCGTGATTCCCGCCAACTACTACAACGAATACGCGCTGCTGGTGCGCACCATGCAGCAGCAGAAGGTGGTGCCCAAGGCGATCTTCTCGGTGCTGGGCGGCGCGGCGTCGAGCTACAAGTTCGTGAAGGAATTTCCGGACGCAGCCAACGGCATCATCGACTGCAACCACTGGTTCAACCCGAAGGACAAGCGCTCGCAGGAGCTGCGCAAGCGCGTGGAGGCCAAGGGCCAGTTCTTCAGCTACGAGGTGTTCATGACCTACACCTCGATGTGGCTGCTGGCCGATGCCATCGAGCGCGCGAAGTCAGCCGAGCGCGCGGCCATCATCGACGCGCTGGAGAAGAGCACCTTCTCCAACCACATCATGCCGTACGGCCCCACGCGGTTCGTCAACGGCCAGAACGAAGGCGCGCAGCCGCTCATGACGCAGGTGGTGAAGAACGACATCAAGGTCATCATCCCGCGCGACTACCGCGAGACCGACCCGGTCTTCCCGCTGAAGGCCTGAAGCCGGGCCGACACGAGGCACCACCCATGAAGCGCTTCGTCGGATTCCGGACACGCACGGAGTCCGGTGAAGCGGCACGCCCACGCAAGACGCACAGCCAGGAAAGCGGCCAAGCCCCCGACAGCCAATGCCAGACATCACCATCCTCTTCCCGTCGGTCCTGAACGGACTGACGACCGGCGCCGTGTACGCGCTGATCGCGGTCGGGCTCACGCTGATCTACGGCGTGCTGCACATCATCAACTTCGCGCATGGCGCGAGCCTGATGCTGGCGCTCTACGCGGTGTACTTCCTGAAGGAGCGCTGGGGCATCGATCCCTACCTGGCGCTGCCCATCGCGGTAGCGGGGATGTTCGCGCTCGGCTATGCGCTGCAGCGCGTGGTCATCAACCGTGCGGGCCATGGCAAGGACGAGAACATCCTGCTGGCCACGCTCGGCATCGCCATCGTCATGGAGAACCTGGCGCTGCTGTTCTTCAAGTCGGACACGCGCAGCATCGACACCGCCTATTCGCTGAGCACCGTGGCCATCGGTCCCGCGATGATCGCCGTGCCCAAGCTGGTCGCCTTCGCCGGCGCGCTGGCGGTGTCGGGCATCCTGTTCTGGATCATGGGCCGCACCGACCTGGGCCGCGCCATCCGCGCGGTGGCCAAGGAGAAGGAGGGCGCCAAGCTCATGGGCATCGACGTCGACCACGTCTATGCCATGAGCTTCGGCATCGGCCTCGCATGCCTCGGGGCCGCGGCCTGCTTCCTGCTGCCGGCCTATTACGTCAACCCGCAGGTGGGCAGCGGCTTCGTGCTGGTGGCCTTCACCATCGTGGTGCTGGGCGGCATGGGCAGCTTCGTTGGGGCGCTCGTCGGCGGCTTCCTGATCGGCGTGGTCGAGTCGCTCGGCGGGCTCTACCTGGGCGAGTCGCTCGGGCAGATCGGGATCTTCGCGATCTTCATCGGCGTCGTGCTCTTCCGCCCGCAGGGCATGTTCGGAGCCAAGGCATGAGCGCGGGCATGAACCCGGGACGCCGGCAGCTCGCGGGCATCGCGCTCTTCGCGGTGGCGGTCAGCTGCGTGCCGCTGGTCACACAGTCGGGCGTGATGCTCAACTTCGTGATGATGGCGCTCTATGCAACGCTCATCGCGCAGGCCTGGAACATCCTCGGCGGCTTCGGCGGGCAGTTCTCGTTCGGGCATGCGCTGTTCTTCGGCACGGGCGCCTACATCCAGGCCATCGCGCAGCTGCAGGGCGGCATCAACGCGTGGGTCGCGCTGCCGCTGGCCATTGCCGGCAGCGCGCTGGTGGGCCTGTTCGTCGGCGCGCTGACCTTTCGCTACGGGCTGAAGGGCTCGTACTTCGCACTCGTCACGCTGGCCTTCGCGGAGGTGTTCCGCATCCTCGCGACCTCGGTGCCGTTCACCGGCGGCGGCGTGGGCCTGATGGTGCCGCTGCGCGAATCGGTCGCGAACATGCAGTTCGCCTCGCGCGCGGGCTACCTGTGGGTGGTGCTGGCGATGGTGGTCGTGGCGCTGCTGGTGACCTGGTGGCTGCGCAACGGCCGCTTCGGCGCCTACCTGCAGGCCGTGCGCGACAACGAGGATGCCGCGCGCGCCGTGGGCGTGAACCCTTTCCGCGTCAAGCTCGCGGCCATCGGCCTGTCGGCGGCCTTCATGGGCGCGGCCGGCGCCTTCTACGTGCAGGTGTTCCAGTACATCGATGCGGGCATCGCCTACGGCCCGGTCACCTCGGTGGAGGCGCTGGTCGCGGCCATCGTGGGCGGCATGGGCACGCTGTGGGGGCCGGTGCTGGGCGCGGCAGTGCTGCACCTGCTGTCGGACCTCACGCGCAACCTGTTCGGCGAGCTGCCGGGCATCAACATGGTCATCTACGGGACGGTGCTCGTGCTCATCGTGATCTTCCTGCCGCGCGGCGTGGCGGGCCTGGGGCTGTCGGTGCGGCAGCTGTGGAAGACGAAGGGAGGCCGCGATGACTGAGCCCCTGCTGCAGCTCGACGGCATCTCGCGCTCCTTCGGCGGCCTGAAGGCCGTGCAGGGCGTGAGCCTGTCGGTGAGGGAGGGCAGCCTCACCGCGCTGATCGGCCCCAACGGCGCGGGCAAGACGACGCTGTTCGCGCTGATGTCGGGCTTCCTGCGGCCCGACGCTGGCACCGTGCGCTTCGCCGGCCGGGACATCACCGGCCGCGAGCCGCACCGCAACGCCGTGCTCGGCATGACCCGCACCTTCCAGATCGTGAAGCCCTTCGCCGCGCAGACCGTGCGCGAGAACATCGCCGTGGGTGCGCACCTGCACCTGCGCGACCGCGCCCAGGCGCTGGCCAGTGCCGAGGCCGTGGCGCTGCGCGTGGGCCTGGCGCCGCAGCTCGACAAGCCGGCCTCCGACCTCACCGTCGCCGGCCGCAAGCGGCTCGAACTCGCCCGCGCGCTCGCCACGCGGCCCCGCCTGCTGCTGCTCGACGAAGTGCTCGCAGGCCTCAACCCCCAGGAGATCGCCGACATGTTGCCGGTGGTGCGCGGCATCGCCGACAGCGGCGTGACTGTGCTGATGATCGAACACGTCATGCAGGCCGTCATGAACCTGGCCGAGCACGTGTGGGTGCTGGCGCAGGGCCGGCTGATCGCCGAGGGCAACCCGGCGCAGGTGACCTCCGACGAGCGCGTCGTCGAGGCCTACCTGGGCCACGGCACGGCGGCGCGCCTGCGCAAGGCTGCCGCGGGAGCGGGCGCATGAACCCGTTGCTCGAAATCCGGGGCCTGCGCGGCGGCTACGGCCGCGTGGAAGTGCTGCGCGGCTTCGACCTGCAGTTCGACGCCGGCGAGATGGTCGCGCTGCTCGGCAGCAACGGCGCGGGCAAGTCGACGCTCAACAGGATGGTCTGCGGCCTCGTGCCCACCTGGGCCGGCAGCGTGCGCTTCGACGGGCGGGACCTCACGGGGGCCCACTACCGCGACGTGGTGAAGGCCGGCCTCATCCAGGTGCCCGAGGGCCGCAAGGTGTTCCCCAACCTCAGCGTGCTCGAGAACCTCGAGCTCGGCTCCTTCACCCGCGCCCGCGAGCGGCGCGCGGCCAACGTCGAGAAGATGTTCCACATCTTCCCGCGGCTGCGCGAGCGCATGACGCAGCACGCCGGCACCATGAGCGGCGGCGAGCAGCAGATGCTGGCCATCGCGCGCGGGCTCATGGCCGAGCCGGTGCTGCTGATCCTCGACGAGCCTTCGCTCGGCCTCTCGCCGCTGCTGGTGGAAGAGATGTTCACCCTGATCCGCGAGCTGCGCGACGGCGGCCTCGCAGTGCTGCTGGTGGAGCAGAACGTGGGCCAGTCGCTGGAGATCGCGGACCGCGCCTACGTGCTGGAGAACGGCAGCGTGCGCTTCTCGGGCAAGCCCGACGAGCTGCTGGACAGCGACGAACTGCGGCGCGCGTACCTGGGCCTCTGAAGCCCCCGAAGAACAAAGAGACAACAAGGACCCCCCATGATCCATCGCCGCGACATCCTCATCGCACCTGCCGCCCTGGCCTTCGCCGCCGCTGCCCGGGCGCAGCTCGGCAATGCGCCGGTGCGCATCCTCGTCGGCGCGCCGGCGGGCGGCTCGACCGACACGCTGGCCCGCTCGCTCGCCGTCAGCATGGGCCCCGCGCTGGGCCGCACCGTGATCGTCGAGAACAGGCCCGGCGCAGGCGGCAACATCGCCGCCGATGCCGTCGCCAAGGCCGCGCCCGACGGCAACACGCTGCTGATGAGCTTCACCGGCCATGCCATCAACGCCACGCTGTACCCCTCGCTGCCCTTCGACCCGGTGAAGGACTTCACCGCGCTCACCTGCGTGGCGACCTCGCCGTCGATCCTGGTGGCGAGCCCGTCGGTGCCGGCGAAGGACGTGAAGGAACTCATCGCGCTCGCCAAGGCCCGGCCGGGCCAGCTCAATTTCGCGATCGGCGCGGTGGGCTCGTCGCTGCACATGGCGGGCGAGGCCTTCAAGATGCAGTCGGGCGTGGACATCGTGAACATCCCGTACAAGGGCACGGCACCTGCGGTGCAGGATCTGCTGGCCGGCCAGGTGCAGCTGATGTTCGCGGCGGTGGGCAACGTCAAGGCGCACATCCAGGCCGGCAAGCTCAAGGCGCTGGGTGTCACCACCGCCACGCGCCTGCCTGCGTTCCCAGAGGTGCCGGCCATCGCCGAGGCCCTGCCGGGCTATGAATCGAGCGCATGGTTCGGCCTGTTCGGTCCGGCGCGCCTGCCGGCGGACGTGTCGCGCAAGCTCAGCGATGCGGCTCGCCGTGCGCTGCAGCAGCCCGACATGCTCAGGCGGCTGGACACCGAGGGCGCCATCCCGGTCGGCAACTCGCCCGAGCAGTTCGCAGCCTTCGTGCAGAGCGAGATTCCGCGCTGGGCCAAGGTCGTGAAGTTCTCCGGAGCCAAGCCCGAATGAACACCCCCGCAGCAACCCGCGCAACCGTGGCCGCACCCGTAGCCGCTCCAGCCCGGCCCCAGACGCTCGCGCAGAAGCTCATCGCGCGTGCCAGCGGCCGCGAGCACGTGGCGGTGGGCGAGATCGTGACCTGCGGCGTCGACCTGGCCATGTTCCACGACTCGTCGGGTCCGCGCCGGCTCAAGCCCATGCTCGAGGAACTGGGCGCGCGCCTCTGGGATCCCTCGCGCATCGTCCTGGTGATGGACCACTACGTGCCCGAGCGCGACGACGACTCGCGCCGCATCGTGCGCATCGCGCGCGAGTGGGCGCGCGAGCAGGCACTGCCGCACGTCTACGACAGCCAGGGCATCTGCCACGTGGTGGTGCCGCAGCACGGGCACATCCGCCCCGGCATGCTGTGCGTGGGCGGCGACTCGCACTCGCCCACGGGCGGTGCCTTCGGCGCCTACATGTTCGGCGTGGGCAGCACCGAGATGCTCGGCGTGGTGGTCACCGGCGAGATCTGGCTGCGCGTGCCCGAGACCATCCAGATGTGGTGGGACGGCGCGCTGCCCGCAGGCGTCACCGCCAAGGACATGATGCTGCACATGATCGGCCGCTTCGGCATGAACGGCGGGCGCTACCAGGCGGTGGAGTTCGCCGGGCCCGCGGTGGCAGCGCTGTCGATGCAGGAGCGCATGACGCTGTCGAACATGAGCGCGGAGCTTGGCGCGCAGGCCGGCCTGATCGCGCCGGACGCCACCACAGCGGCCTTCCTCGCCGAGGCCGACGCACCGTCGGCCGACACGGGGGCTTGGTTCACCGACGACGGTGCCGAACTCACGCGCCACGGCTTCGATGCGGCCGCGCTCGAGCCGCACGTGGCCGCGCCGCACAGCCCCGCCAACTCGCGCGGGGTGAGCCACTACGCCGGCACGCCGGTGGACGTGGCCTACATCGGCGCGTGCACCGGCGCCAAGCTCGACGACCTGCGCGCCGCGGCACGGGTGCTGCGCGGGCACAGGGTGGCTGCGGGCGTCCGGCTCATCATCGCGCCCGCCAGCATCCGCGACCAGGAGCGCGCGCGCGCCGAGGGCGTGTTGCAGGCGCTGACGGACGCGGGCGCGGAGCTCTTCCCGACCGCGTGCGGGGCCTGCTCGGGCTACGGCGACCCGATGGGCGACGACATCACCGTCATCTCGACCACGGCGCGCAACTTCAAGGGCCGCATGGGTTCGCCCAGCGCGCAGGTCTACCTGGGTTCTCCCTACACCGTGGCGGCCGCGGCGCTGCGCGGCCGCGTGACCGACCCGCGCGAGGTGCTGGCATGAGCCGCCGGGCCGTTCCTGGGTCGAGTACCGCGGTGCGACGCGCGGAGGTCGCAGCATGAGCGTCACGCACGCCACGCACCGCGTCTGGCGGCTCGGTGCCGACATCGACACCGACCTGCTCGCGCCGGGCCATGCCATGAAGCACGGCATCGACATCATCGCCAGGCACTGCCTCGAGGCCGTCCGCCCCGATTTCGCCGCCGGCGTGCAGCGCGGCGACGTGATCGTGGCCGGCCCCAACTTCGGCATCGGCTCGTCGCGGGAGCAGGCCGCCGCGGTGCTCGTCCACCTGGGCGTGAGGGCGGTGATCGCGCCGTCGTACAGCGGCCTGTATTTCCGCAACGCCTTCAACGTGGGCCTGCTGCTGCTGACCTGCGCGCAGGCCGAGACCCTGGGCGAGGGCGACCGGATCGCCCTCGACGCCACGGTGCCCGGGGTCGTCGGACCGGACGGCAGGCCCCTGGCCTGCGAGCCGGTGCCCGGATTCCTCATGGACATGGTCCGCGCCGGCGGACTGCTGAACCAGCTGCGCCTGCGCGCTGGCCGCCCCGCCTCGAAGAAAGCTCCCGATGCCTGATACCTCCTCCACGACAACCATCGATCCCGTCACGCTCGCCGTGCTGCGCGGCCGCCTCGAGCAGGTGGCCGACGAGATGGACGCCACGCTCTACCGCAGTGCGTTCAATCCCATCATTGCCGAGGCGCACGACGCCTGCCACGGCCTGTACGACGCCGCCACCGGCGACACGCTGGTGCAGGGCAAGTCGGGCCTGCCCGTCTTCGTGGGAGCCATGGCCTTCGCCGTGCGCGCCACGGTGAAGGCGGCCGAGCCGCGCGGCGGCATGAGGGACGGCGACATCTGGATCAGCAACGACGCCTACGACGGCGGCACGCACGCCAACGACTTCAAGCTGGTGAAGCCCTTCTTCCGCAACGGCAGGCTCTACTGCCACATGGCCTCCGCCGCACACTGGCATGACGTGGGCGGCGCGGTGCCGGGCAACTACAACCCGGCGGCCACCGAGTGCTGGCAGGAGGCGGTGCAGATTCCGCCGGTGCGCATCGTGCGCGACGGCGTGCTCGACGCCGACGTGCTGGCCATCCTGCAGGCCAACACGCGCCTGCCCGACAGCCTGTGGGGCGACCTGAACGGCCAGCTCGC
Organism: Variovorax sp. 22077; assembly: GCF_052044195.1. Taxonomy (NCBI): domain Bacteria; kingdom Pseudomonadati; phylum Pseudomonadota; class Betaproteobacteria; order Burkholderiales; family Comamonadaceae; genus Variovorax; species Variovorax sp. 22077. The sequence continues at coordinate 22,570 of NZ_JBQEQC010000022.1, read as the reverse complement.
GGCACTGGAGCTGGGCGCGAAGCGCCTGGACGGCCTGCTCGACGAGTACGGCGACGAGCTGGTGCTGAGTGCGCTGGGCGAATTGCGCGGCCGCGCACTGCGCCTGATGCGCTCGCACATCGCCTCGTTGCCCGACGGCCGCTACAGCGTCGAGGACGTGCTGGACAACGACGGCATCGTCAACGAGCCGCTGACCATCGCGCTCGACATGACGGTGGCCGGCGACCGGCTCACGCTGGACTTCTCCCGCACCTCGGCGCAGTGCGCGGGCCCGGTGAACATCTCGCGCGCCACCGCGGTGGCCGCCTGCTACGTGGCGCTCAAGCATCTGTTCCCCGACGTGCCGGCCAATGCCGGCGTGCTCGACGCGGTGGACTTCGTCATTCCCGGGCGGCTGGTGATCAGCGCCGAGCGACCGCGCCCGGTGGGCGGATACACCGAGACCATCCTGCGCATGATCGACGTGATCTTCAGCGCCGCTGCGCAGGCCGACCCCACGCGCGCCGTGGCGCAGGCCTACGGCACCATCAACGCGCTGTCGATCGCGGGGCACCGCAGCGACAAGGGCCGTGAAGGCCAGCGCTGGGTGATGTTCAGCTTCTTCGGCGGCGGGCATGGCGGCCATTCCGACGGCGACGGGCTCGCGCACGGCAACGCGCCCATCTCGACCGCGACGATCCCGCCGCTGGAGATCCTCGAGGCCGCCTACCCGGTGCGCTTCACCGAATGGTCGCTTCGCCCCGACTCCGGCGGCGACGGCCGGCATCGCGGCGGACTGGGCGCCGTGTACGAGATCGAGCTGCTCGAGAAGGACGCCGAGGTGTTCGTCTTCGGCGAGCGCGGCACCTCTCCGCCCAAGGGCATCGCCGGCGGAGGCGCGGGCGCGCTCAACGTGTTCCGCTACGAGAACGCCGGCCAATGGCACACGCCCCCCATGGTGTCGAAGATGCGCGGCATCGCGCTGGCGCGCGGCGAGCGCGTGCGCCTCGAAACCCCCGGCGGCGGCGGCTGGGGCCCTGCGGCCGAGCGTACCCCCGCGCAGCGCGAGGCCGACGTGGCCATGGGCTATGTGAGCAGCGACAAGACGAAGAAAGCACCCGAATGACCTCTCCTGGCAATTCCCTCGTCGTCGGCGTCGACGTCGGCGGCACCTTCACCGACCTTTTCGTGCTCGACGAAGCCAACGGCAGCGCGCGCATCGTCAAGGTGCCTTCCACGCGCGGCGAGGAAGCGCGCGGCTTCATGAACGGCGTCGCGCGCGTGGCGGATTCGGCCGCCGCCATCGCCACCATCGTGCACGGCACCACGGTGGGCACCAACGCGCTGCTCGAGCGCAAGGTGGCGCGCACCGGCATCATCACCACGCGGGGCTTCCGCGACGTGCTCGAGATGCGCCGCCGCGACCGGCCCCGGACCTGGGGCCTGCGCGGAAGCTTCCTGCCCGTCGTGCCGCGCGACCTGCGCCGCGAGGTGGACGAGCGCACGCTGGCCGACGGCACGCTGCACACCCCCGTCGACCTGCAGCAGGTGCGTGCCGAGGCACGCGCGCTGCTGGAGGCCGGCTGCGAGGCCGTGTGCGTGTTCTTCATCAACACCTACGCCAACGCTGAGAACGAGCGCCTCGCCGTGGCGGCCGTGCGCGAGCTGTGGCCCAACCCGCACGTGACCTCGGCCAGCGAGGTGCTGCCCGAGATCCGCGAGTTCGAGCGCTGCTCGACCGCCACGCTCAATGCCGCACTGCAGCCGGTGGTGGGCAGCTACCTCGGCCGCCTCGAGGGCGACCTGCGCGCGCAGGGCTTCGGCGGCGAACTGCTGGTGGTGCAGAGCAACGGCGGCGTGATGTCGCGCCAGACCGCGAGCGACCTGCCGGTGCGCACCGCGCTGTCGGGGCCGGCGGCCGGCGTCATCGCCTGCGCGGCCATCGCGCGCGCTGCCGGTTTCCCGAATGCGATCACCGGGGACATGGGGGGCACGTCCTTCGACGTGTCTCTGGTGGCCAACGGCGAGGCCGCGCTGGCCGCGCAGACCGCCATCGAGTTCGGCATGGTGATCCGCTCGCCGATGATCCAGATCGAGACCATCGGTGCCGGCGGCGGCTCCATCGCGTCGGTGGACGCGAGCGGCATGCTGCAGGTCGGCCCCGAGTCGGCGGGCAGCGTGCCGGGGCCGGCCTGCTACGGTCGCGGCAACACGCGCCCGACGGTGACCGATGCGAACGTGCTGCTCGGGCGCATCGCGGCGGACCGCCCGCTGGGCGGCGGCCTGCTGGCGGCGCTGGACGCGCAGAAGTCGCGCCAGGCCATCGAGGAACACGTCGCGCGTCCGCTGGGCCTCGACGTGCATGCGGCCGCCGAAGCCATCCTCACCGTGGCCAATGCGCGCATGGCCGGCGCGATCCGCCTGGTGTCGATCGAGCGCGGGCACGATCCGCGCCGCTTCGCGTACATGCCCTTCGGCGGCGGCGGCGCGCTGCACGTGTGCGCGATGATGCGCGAGGTGGGCGTGGCCACCGGCATCGTGCCGCGCTACCCGGGCGTGACTTCGGCGCTGGGCTGCGTGATCGCCGACATGCGCCACGACGCGGTGCAGACCATCAACAAGGCGCTGGCCGATCTCGACGTGGTCGACCTTCGGCACCGCATCGACGAGCTGGCCGCCAGCTGCCAGCAGCGGCTCGATTCGTCGGGCGTGCGCTTCGACGAGGTGCGCGAGGTGGTCGCGCTCGACATGCTCTACGCCGGCCAGACCCACACGCTGCCGGTGGTGCTGGCCGATGCGGGCCAGGCGCCGCTCACGGCGGAGTCGATTCGCTCGGCCTTCGAGGCCGCCTACACCGCAGCCTTCGGCCGCGTGCTCGACGGCATCGCGATCCGCGTGATGAACCTGCGCTATGCGCGCATCGGCGTGCGACCCAAGTTCGACCTGAAGGTGCTGGCGCCCGAAGGCGAGGGCAGCACCGCGCCGCTGGGCACGCAGCGCGTGTTCCATCAAGGCCGGTGGCACGACGCGCTGCGCTACGCGCGGCTCGAACTGCCGGTGGCCGCACGCATCGACGGGCCCGCCATCCTCGAGCAGGCCGACACCACCGTGTGGCTGGAGCCCGGCTTCCATGCCGAGGTCGATGCATACGGCAACCTGCTGGTGAGGCCGTCATGAGCGCCGGCGCGAAGATCCTTCCGGCGAAGACGGCGCTGGTCGTCGTCGACCTGCAGAACGACTTTCTCCACCCGAATGGCGCCTACGCGCGCGGGGGCGACGCCAACCCGCCCGCGCTGCTGCTGCCGGAGCGCGTGGCCGCCGTTGCGCGCGCGCTGAAGGCGGGCGGCGGACTGGTCGTGGCGAGCCAGTTCACCCTGTGGCCCGACGCGAAGGGCGAGCCGATGATCTCGCCGCACCTGAAGGCGCTGCGCCCGTACCTGGCCAGGGGCGACTTCGCGCCCGGCAGCTGGGGCCAGGCCAACGTCGATGCGCTGGCCGGCCTGGTCGACGTCACCGTGAGCAAGGTGGCGTACTCGGCCTTCTTCAACACCCAGCTCGACTGGGTGCTGCGCCGCGCGGGAATCGACACCGTGGCCGTGTGCGGCATCGTCACCAACGGCGGCGTGGCCAGCACGGTGCGCGATGCGCACATGCGCGACTACCGCACCCTGGTGCTCGGCGACGGTTGCGCGGCATTCGGCGAGGAGCGCCACAACACCTCGCTGGCCGACATGCGCAACGTGGCCGAAGTGACGGACTGCGCGCCCTTCATCGCGTCGCTGGCATGAGCGGTCCCGAAAGAACGCTCCGGCGTGCCGCGCAGGTGGAGGCCGAGGTGCATGTGCCGGTCGCCATCGTCGGCGGCGGGGCCTGCGGGCTCACTGCGGCGCTGATGCTGGCCGACGCGGGCGTGGACTGCGTGGTGCTGGAGCGCGACGCGCTGCCGAGCGGGTCGACCGCGCTCTCGTCGGGCTTCATTCCAGCTCCCGGCACGCGCACGCAGCGCGAGCATGGCGTGGCAGGCGACAGCGCCGGGCGCTTCGCGGCCGACATCCAGGCCAAGGCGCACGGCCGCGCGGCGCCTGCGCTGGTCGAGGCGTACGCCGGTGCCATCGGCCCCGCACTCGACGCGCTTCAGGCGCGCCACGGCCTCGAATGGATCCTGCTCGACGGCTTTCTCTACCCGGGCCACAGCGTGCATCGCATGCATGCGATGCCGCAGAAGACCGGCGCCGCGCTCATGGCGGCGCTGCTCGCCGCGGTCGAGGCGGCGGGCATCCCCGTGCTGACGCAGGCCGTGGTCGACACGCTGGTGCTCGATGCGCAGGACCGGGTGGTCGGCGTGGACTACCTGCGCCCCGACGGCCGGCGCGAGACGCTGGGCTGCGACGCGCTGCTGCTGGCATGCAACGGCTTCGGCGGCAACGCGCAGATGGTTCGCACGCTGCTGCCCGAGATGGGCGAGGCCGCCTTCGGCGGGCACGTGGGCAACGACGGCAGTGCGATCCTCTGGGGAACGGCGCTGGGCGCACGGCTGCGCGACCTGGGCGGCTACCAGGGCCACGGCTCGTGGGTCACGCCCCAGGGAGCGCTGATGTCGTGGGCCGTGATGATGGAAGGCGGCGTGCAGCTCAACTGCGAAGGCCGCCGCTTCCACGACGAGACCCAGGGCTATTCCGAAGCCGCGGTGCACGTGCTCGCGCAGCCGGGCGGCATCGCCTGGAACGTGTTCGACACGCCGTTGCTCGCCCTGGCGCGCGGCTTCCCCGATTTCTGCGAGGCCGAGGCCGCCGGAGCGCTGCGCCGCTGCGACTCGGTGGCCGCGCTGGCCGGGTGCATCGGCTGCGAAGCCCCCGTGCTGCAGGCCACGCTCGACGCAATGCGCGCCGGTGCCGCACCCGACGGCCGCGTGTTCGCGCGCGGTCTCGAAGCGCCGTACTTCGCCGTGAAGGTGACCGGCGCGCTCTTCCACACCCAGGGCGGCCTAGACACCGCGCCCGACATGCGCGTGCTGCGCCAGGACGGCACGCCGCTTCCCAACCTGCTGGCCGCGGGCGGCGCTGCCGGCGGCGTGTCGGGCGACGCGGTGTGGGGCTATCTCTCCGGCAACGGCCTGCTGAGCGCCGTCGCCGGTGGCTACATCGCGGCGCGCACCGCCGCCTCACTCGTTGGACACAAGGAGCCGTCCGCATGACGACACACGACTTCAAGACCCGCCTCGCCAGCCGCGACATCGTGCTGGCGCCCGGCGTGTACGACGCGCTGAGCGCGCTGGTGGCCGAGCAGGCCGGCTTCGAGGCGCTCTACCTGTCGGGCGCGTCCATCGCCTACACCCGGCTGGGCCGCTCCGACATCGGCCTGACCACCTTCACCGAAGTGGCCGACACGCTGGCACGCATCACCGAGCGGGTGGACCTGCCGGTGATCGTCGATGCGGACACCGGCTTCGGCAACGCGCTGAACACGCAGCGCACCGTGCGCGGCTTCGAGCGCGCGGGCGCGGCGATGGTGCAGATCGAGGACCAGACCTTTCCCAAGCGCTGCGGGCACCTCGACGGCAAGGCCGTGGTGCCCGAGCGCGAGATGGTCGGCAAGCTCAAGGCAGCGCTGGACGCGCGCGCTTCCAGCGACACCCTGATCCTCGCGCGCACCGACGCGGTGGCGGTCGAGGGCCTGGAGGCCGCGCTCGACCGCGCCGAGGCATACCTCGAGTGCGGCGTGGACGCCCTGTTCATCGAGGCGCTGCGCTCGCCCGAGCAGATGGATGCCGCCTGCAGCCGCTTCGCGCATCGCGTGCCGCTGCTGGCCAACATGGTCGAGGGCGGCAAGACGCCGATCCAGGACGCCGATGTGCTGCAGCGGCACGGCTTTCGCATCGCCATCTTCCCCGGCGGCACGGCGCGCGCGGTGGTGCACACGCTGCAGGGCTACTACGCCAGCCTGCACCGGCACCGCACCACGCAGCCCTGGCGGGCGCAGATGCTGGACTTCGACGCGCTCAACGAAGTGATCGGCACGCCGCAGCTGATGCGCGAGGGCCGCAAGTACGAGTAGCCGGCAGCCGCCTCAGCGCAGCACGCGGATCAGCTCGTCGTACACCAGCCGCACGCGCGCCGGAACCGGTGCGCGCTGCGAGCGGTAGACATGGATCGGCCAGGGCTCCGGCGCCTCGGCCTCCAGCACCTCCACGAGCTCGCCCGACTGCAGCAGGGGCTCGGCCAGCGGGGCCACGAGCTGGCCGAAGCCCAGGCCCGCGCGCACTGCCGCGCATTCGGCATCGACGTCGTCGGTGACGAAGGCGGGCGCGGCGATCGGCACCTGCCGCCCCTTGCTGAAGAACCACGACCATGGGCGGCCCGAGCTGCGGTCCATCAGCGCAGTGAGCGGAAAGCCCGGCAGCGCATCGAGGCTCTCCGGAATGCCGGTGCGCTCGATCAGCGCGGGCGTCGCCACCACGTAGAGGCGCATCCTGCCGACCGTGCGGGCGACGAAGCGCGCATCTCGGATGGGTCCAGCGCGCACGCCGATGTCGATCTGCTCGTCGACCACGTCGGCATGGCTCTCCGACAGCCGCAGGTCGAGCACCAGGCCGGGGTGCCCGGCCAGCATGGGCGCCAGCGCCTGCGGGATCAGCCGGCGGCCGAACACGTTGGGTGCGGTCACGCGCACCGTGCCCGCATGCTGCGACAGCGCGCGCCGGTCGGTGCGGTGGAACAGAGCGTCGACGCCGCCCACCGCCGCACGCGCGCGCTGCGCGAGCTGCCGCCCGAAATCGGTGAGCTGCACGCCGCGCGTGCTGCGGTGGAAGAGCGGCTCGCCCAGTTCTTCCTCGAGCTCGCGCACCGCGCGCGTCACCACCTGCGGCGACACCGAAAGTCGCACGGCCGCCTCGCGGAAATTGGAGGCATCGGCGGCGGTGAAGAAGACGCGCAGCGCTTCGAGGCGGTTGGACATGGAGTGTTCCTCAATTGGGAATTCTGAAGTCGCCAGAGTTTCATTTACTGGAACGCATGGATTTTCCACACTGCATGCACTTCTTCAACACACCGCGAAAGGAATCTCTCCATGACATCTGTTCAAGACAACATCAAGGGCAAGGTCGCCATCGTCACCGGTGCGAGCAGCGGGCTGGGCGAATCGACCGCGCGCCACCTGGCGGCGCGCGGCGCGAAGGTGGTGCTGGCTGCGCGCCGTACCGAGCGGCTCGACAAGCTCGTCGCCGAGATCCGCGAAGCCGGCGGCGAAGCCATCGCCGTGGCCACCGACGTGGCGAAGCGCGCCGACCTCGAGAAGCTCGCCCAGGCCACCGTCGAGGCCTTCGGCCGCATCGACGTGCTGGTCAACAACGCAGGCGTGATGCCGCTGTCGCCCATCCACAAGCTGAAGGTCGACGAATGGGACCGCACCATCGACGTCAACATCAAGGGCGTGCTCTACGGCATCGCCGCGGTGCTGCCGCGCATGCAGGCGCAGGGCAGCGGGCACATCGTCAACGTGGCGTCCATCGCGGGGCTGAAGGTGTTCACGCCGATCGGCACCGTCTACAGCGCGACCAAGTACGCGGTGCGCGCCATCTCCGAGGGCCTGCGCGTGGAGGTGGGCAACAGCGGCGTGCGCGTGACCATCGTCTCGCCCGGCGCGGTGGAGTCGGAGCTCAAGTTCGGCACCACCGATGCCGAGAGCGCGGCCGGCGTGAAGGCGTTCTACGAGTCCAACCAGATCCCTGCCGATTCGGTGGCGCGCGCCGTGGTCTACGCGGTGGAGCAGCCGGCCGACGTGGACATCAACGAGGTCGTGCTGCGGCCGGTGTCGCAGGAGTTCTGAGCCCCGGGGCCGTACGGCCCTGGAAGCGAGTGAGAGTGAGTGATGCGGGACGGACCCGATTGCGGTCCGTCCCGCCTTCATTAACCTTCAATAACTGAAGGTTAATTTGCGGCCGGAAGTCCAAAGCCCTGCAAAATAGAACGACCGTTCGTTTTTGCATGGAAATTCCACGATGACCGCAACAGCCGTTCCCGCCAAGCCCGCGCGCGCCGCCCAGAAAGGGCAGCAGACCAAGGCCGTCATCGTCGATGCGGCGCTGGCACTGGCCGCGCAGATCGGCCTCGAAGGGCTGTCGATCGGCGCCGTGGCCGAGATCACCAAGATGAGCAAGTCGGGCGTCTTCGCCCACTTCGGATCGCGCGAAGAGCTCCAGATCTCGGTGGTGCGCGAATACCACGCGCGCTTCGAGCAGGAGGTGTTCTTTCCCGCACTGAAGGCGCCGCGCGGCCTGCCGCGCCTGCGCGCCATGTTCGCTAACTGGATGAAGCGCACCTCGACCGAGATCGACTCGGGCTGCATCTACATCAGCGGCGCTTCCGAATTCGACGACCGTCCAGGTCCGGTGCGCGACGCGCTGGTCGAGTCGGTCAGCATCTGGCAGGCGGCCGTGCTGCGCGCCATCGTGCAGTCGCAGAGCGAAGGCCACCTGCGCGCCGACGCCGACGAACGCCAGCTGGCGTTCGAGATCCACGGCCTGATCCTCGCGCTGCACTACGAAGCCCGCTTCCTGCAGGTGCCCGGCTCCATCGGCCGCGCCAACGTCGGCTTCGACAACATCCTCGCGCGCGCCGCCACGCCCGACGCACCCAAGCCCGAAGCGGCCGCCGCACCCGCGGCACGCCGCCTCAAGACCGTGCGCTGAGCGAAGCGCGCGGCCGGTTCCGTTTTTCCTTTTTCTTTTTTCTATCTAGCTTCGACCAGGAGAGTCCCGGATGCCTACCTACACCCCCCCCGTACGCGACATGCAGTTCGTGCTGCACGAAGTGCTCAACGTCGCCGAGGAGCTCAAGGCGCTTCCGGCCCATGCCGAGACCGACGCCGACACCATCAACGCGGTGATCGAGGAGGCGGGCAAGTTCGCCGCCGAGGTGACCTTCCCGCTGAACATCAGCGGCGACGAGGAAGGCTGCACGCTCGACAAGAACACGCATGAAGTGAAGACCCCCAAGGGCTTCAAGGAAGCCTACGCCAAGTACGTCGAGGGCGGCTGGCCCGCGCTGTCGTGCGACCCGGCCTTCGGAGGCCAGGGCCTGCCCTTCGTGGTGAACCAGTGCCTGTTCGAGATGCTCAACAGCGCCAACCAGGCCTGGACCATGTATCCCGGCCTCTCGCACGGCGCTTACGAAGCGCTCGCCGCGCACGGCACCGACGAGCAGAAGAAGACCTACCTGCCCAAGCTCACCAGCGGCGAATGGACCGGCACCATGTGCCTGACCGAGCCGCACTGCGGCACCGACCTGGGCCTGCTGCGCACCAAGGCCGAGCCGCAGCCCGACGGCACCTACCGCATCACCGGCAACAAGATCTTCATCTCGGCCGGCGAGCACGACATGACCAGCAACATCATCCACCTGGTGCTGGCACGCCTTCCCGACGCGCCCAAGGGCAGCAAGGGCATCAGCCTGTTCGTGGTGCCGAAGTTCAAGGTCAAGGCCGACGGCTCGCTGGGCGAGCGCAACCCGATCTTCTGCGCCGGCCTGGAGCACAAGATGGGCATCCACGGCAACGCCACCGCGCAGATCGTGATCGAAGGCGCCACCGGAACCCTGGTGGGCGAGCCCAACAAGGGCCTGGCCGCGATGTTCGTGATGATGAACGCCGCCCGCCTGGGCGTGGGCAACCAGTCGCTGGGCCTCACGGAAGTGGCCTACCAGAACGCGCTGGCCTACGCCAAGGACCGCATCCAGATGCGCTCCCTCTCGGGCGTGAAGGCCAAGGACAAGGAAGCCGACCCCATCATCGTGCACCCCGACGTGCGCAAGATGCTGCTCACCGCCAAGGCGTACGCCGAAGGCGGCCGCGCGCTGCAGATCTTCTGCACGCTGCTGCTCGACAAGGAACACAACCACCCCGACGAGAAGGTGCGCAAGGACTCGGGCGAGCTGGTCGCGCTGCTGACCCCCATCGTCAAGGCCTTCATCACCGACAACGGCCACATCTCCACCAACGCCTGCATGCAGGTGTTCGGCGGCCACGGCTTCATCAAGGAATGGGGCATGGAGCAGTTCGTGCGCGACAACCGCATCAACATGATCTACGAAGGCACCAACACGATCCAGTCGCTGGACCTGCTGGGCCGCAAGGTGCTGGGCAACAACGGCGCCTCGCTCAAGAAGTTCGGCAAGCTCGTCGCGAAGCTGGTGGAAGAAGAGGGCGTGAACGAGAAGATGGCCGAGTTCATCAACCCGATCGCCGGCCTGGGCGACCAGCTCACCAAGTTCACGACCGAGATCGGATTCAAGGGCTTCCAGAACCCCGACGAAGTGGGCGCCGCCGCCGTCGACTACCTGCGCGTGGCCGGCCACTTCGTGTTCGGCTACCTGTTCGCCCGCATGGCGCAGGTCGCGCTGCGCGAGATCGCCGCCGGCAACACCGACCCGTTCTACGTCGGCAAGCTGCAGACCGCGCGCTTCTACTTCGCCAAGCTATTCCCCGAGACCGCGACGCTGATGCGCACCGCGCGCGCCGGCAGCAAGGTGCTGATGGACACCGAAGCCGCCCTGGCGTAAGCCTGGGGCTCCTTCTTCGACGACCGACCCACACTCAACCGGAAGCCGCTCATGAAAGCAATGCTTGCAGCCGTCCTGTTCACCGTCACCGCCGCTTCCGCCATGGCGCAAGGCGCGGGCATCACGCCGGTGGGCCTGTGGCGCAACGTCGACGACAAGACCGGCGAGGTCAAGGCCGAGATCCGCATCGCCGAGACCAACGGCGCGCTCACCGGCCGCATCGAGAAGTCGTTGAAGAAGGACACCAAGGCCGACGCGGTCTGCGAGGAATGCAGCGACGACCGCAAGGGCAAGCCCATCGCGGGCCTGGAGATCATCCGCGGCGGCAAGAAGGCCGAGGGCAAGGACGTCTGGGAAGGCGGAAAGATCCTCGACCCCGAGAACGGCAAGGAATACCGCGCGAGCTTCACGCCCGTCGATGGCGGCAGGAAGCTCGAGGTGCGCGGCTACCTGGGCCCCTTCTGGCGCACCCAAACCTGGAACCGCGTTCCCTGACCCACCCCCGTTGCTTGCTCACTTCGTGTAGCCGCCTACCCCCTCAAGGGGGCAACACCAGCGGCCCGGCAAAGCCGGTTCCGTGGTGTTCCCCGAACTGATTCGAAACTTCAAAGCCCAGTTATGTCCCGATTTCAAGTGAAGAAGGTCGCCGTGCTCGGCGCCGGCGTGATGGGCGCGCAGATCGCGGCCCACCTCGTCAACGTGCGCGTGCCTGTCGTGCTGTTCGACCTGGCGGCCAAGGAAGGCCCCAAGAACGGCATCGTCACGCGCGCCATCGACAACCTCAAGAAGCTCAAGCCCGCGCCGCTGGGCGACGTGGCCGACGCGGTGCTGATCGAGCAGGCCAACTACGACGACAACCTCGACAAGCTCGGCGAGTGCGACCTCGTCATCGAGGCCATCGCCGAGCGCATGGACTGGAAGCTCGATCTCTACAAGAAGATCGCGCCGCACGTCGCCAAGCATGCGATCCTGGCCTCCAACACCTCGGGCCTGTCGATCACCAAGCTCAGCGAGGCGCTGCCCGAGGCGCTGAAGCCGCGCTTCTGCGGCATCCACTTCTTCAATCCGCCGCGCTACATGTTCCTGGTGGAGCTGATCAACACGCCCACCACGCAGCCGCAGGTGCTCGACGACCTCGAAGCCTTCGTCACCAGCACGCTGGGCAAGGGCGTGGTGCGCGCGCACGACACGCCCAACTTCATCGCCAACCGCGTCGGCATCGCCGGCATGCTGGCCACGCTGAAGGAAGTCGAGAAGTTCGGCCTCACGCCCGACGTGGTGGACGACCTCACCGGCAAGAAGCTGGGCCGCGCGAGCTCGGGCACCTTCCGCACCGCCGACGTGGTGGGCCTGGATACCATGGCCCACGTCGTGAAGACCCTGCAGGACAACCTCAACGCCGAGACCGACCCGTTCTACGCCAACTTCGCGACGCCTCCCGTGCTCGCCAGGCTGCTGGAGCTGGGCAACCTGGGCCAGAAGACCAAGGCCGGCTTCTTCAAGAAGGCCGGCCGCGACATCCTGCGCTTCGACCTGAAGAGCGGCGAGTACGTGCCCGCCGGCGCCAAGGCCGACGAGGTGTACGGCCGCATGCTCAAGAAGCCCGCGGGCGAACGCCTGAAGCTGCTGCGCGAGAGCGAAGGACCGCAGGGCCAGTTCCTCTGGGCCATCCTGCGCGACGGCTTCCACTACGCAGCCGTGCACCTGGGAGACATCGCCGAGAGCGCGCGCGACATCGACTTCGCCATGCGCTGGGGCTTCGGCATGAAGCAGGGCCCCTTCGAACTCTGGCAGGAAGCCGGCTGGGCGCAGGTCGCCAAGTGGGTGCAGGAAGACATCGACGCCGGCAAGGCGCTGAGCAGCGCGCCGCTGCCCAGGTGGGTGTTCGAAGGCCCGGTGGCCGAGGCCGGCGGCGTGCACACGCCCGAGGGCTCGTGGAGCGCCTCGCAGAACAGGTTCGTGCCGCAGCGCAGGCTGCCGGTGCATGAGCGCCAGCTGTTCCCCGAGAGCGTGCTCGGCGCCAACGCGGCTGACGCCAACACCGCCGGCACCACCATCAGCGACGAAGGCGACGTGCGCGTGTGGACGCTCGATGGCGAAGTGCTCATCGCCAGCATCCATTCGAAGATGCACGCCATCAGCCCCGACGTGGCCGAGGCGCTCGGCGCCGCGGTCGACCTGGCCGAGGCCGAATACAAGGGCCTGGTGATCTGGTCGCCCGACGAGGTGTTCTCCGTCGGCGCCGACCTGCAGGCCATGCTGCCGGCCTTCGTGGTCGCCGGCATCGGCGCGGTCGAGGGTGCGGAGGAAGAGCTGCAGAACGTGATGCTCAAGATCCGCTACGCCAACGTGCCGGTGATCTCCGCCGTGCGCGGCATGGCGCTGGGCGGCGGCTGCGAGCTGGCCATCCATTCGGCCAAGCGCGTTGCCGCGATGGAAAGCTACATCGGCCTGGTCGAAGTGGGCGTGGGCCTGATCCCCGGCGCGGGCGGCCTGACCTACATCGCCCGCCGCGCGGCCGAGAACGCATCGGCCTCGACGGGCACCGACCTGCTGCCCTTCCTCACCGAAGGCTTCACCGCCGCCGCGATGGCGAAGGTGGGCACCGGCGCGCTCGACTCGAAGAAGCTGGGCTACCTGCTCGAGGGCGACGTGATCGTGCCGAACAAGGACGAGCTGCTGTACGTGGCTCTGCAGCAGGCCAAGGCCATGGCCGACGCCGGCTACCGCCCCCCGCTGCGCCGCGCCTTCCGCGTCGCGGGCCGCAGCGGCGCCGCCACCATCAAGGGCCAGCTCGTGAACATGCGCGACGGCGGCTTCATCAGCGCCCACGACTTCCACATCGCCAGCCTGATCGCCAACGTGGTGACCGGCGGCGACGTGGACGCGGGCTCGCTCGTGACCGAGGAATACCTGATGACGCTGGAACGCAAGGCGTTCTGCTCGCTCATCGTGCACCCCAAGACGCAGGAGCGGATCATGGGGATGCTCAGCACGGGGAAGCCTGTGCGCAACTGATACGAGCGATGCCCGTCTTTCTCCTTCCCCCTTTGGGGGAAGGTCGGGATGGGGGCAAGCGGCCCATGCAAAACCAATCTACTCCCAACGCGCAACATAACGCCCGCACGCTGCGGCGCGGGATGACCGACTCCGAGCGCAAGCTCTGGAGCGGGCTGCGCGGCGAGCAACTGGGAGTGAAGTTCCGCAGGCAGCATCCGCTTGGCAACTACATCGCCGATTTCGCCTGCCTCGGTCCCAAGCTGATCGTCGAACTCGACGGATCGCAACATCAGGCGCAGGCGGGCTACGACGCCCGACGCGACGCTTTCCTGCGCGCGCAGGGATTCGACGTACTGCGTTTCGGATCGAACGATCCGTTTGTCAACTTTGAAGGGGTGCTGCAGGCGATTGCCAATCGACTCGGCGAATTGACGGCCGTCTGCCCCCATCCCGACCTTCCCCCAGAGGGGGAAGGAGCCAAATCCAGGAGCCTTCCATGAAGCAAGTCCAAGACGCCTACATCGTCTCCGCCACCCGCACCCCCATCGGCAAGTCGCACCGGGGCTACTTCCGCAACTACCGGCCCGACGACCTGCTGGCCACCACGCTGCGCGCTGCGCTGGCCGCGGTGCCCAGCCTCGATCCGAAAGCCATCGAGGACATCATCTGCGGCTGCGCGATTCCCGAGTCGCAGCAGGGCCTGAACGTCGCGCGCATCGGCGCGGTGCTGGCCGGCCTGCCGACCAGCGTGGGCGGCATCACCGTCAACCGCTTCTGCGCATCGGGCCTGTCGGCCGTGCAGATGGCGGCCGACCGCATCCGCGTGGGCGAGGCCGACGTGATGATCGCGGCGGGTGTCGAGAGCATGAGCATGGTGCCGATGATGGGCAACTCGCCCTCGCTGTCGCCCTCGATCTTCGAGCGCGAGGGCGACGTGGGCATCGCCTACGGCATGGGCCTCACGGCGGAGAAGGTGGCGCAGCAGTGGAAGGTGAGCCGCCAGGCTCAGGACGAGTTCGCGCTCGCCTCGCACCAGAAGGCGCTGGCCGCGCAGCAGGCCGGCAAGTTCGCAGACGAGATCACGCCCATCGAGGTGACCGACCGCGCGCCGAACCTGGAGACTGGCGAATCCATCGCCAAGACCCGCACCGTCAACCTCGACGAGGGCGCGCGCCCCGATACCAGCCTCGAAGGCCTGGCCAAGCTGCGCACCGTGTTCGCCGCGCGCGGCACCGTGACGGCCGGCAACAGCTCGCAGACCTCGGACGGCGCCGGCGCGCTGATCCTGGCGAGCGAGAAGGCGGTCAAGCAGTTCGGCCTCACGCCGCTCGCGCGCTTCGTGAGCTTCGCCAGCAAGGGCGTGCCGCCGCACATCATGGGCATCGGCCCGATCGAGGCCATTCCCGCAGCGCTGCGCTATGCCGGCCTGAAGCAGGAAGACATCGACTGGTACGAGCTCAACGAAGCCTTCGCGGCGCAGTCGCTGGCCGTCATCAACACGCTGGGCCTCGACGCGTCGAAGGTCAACCCGATGGGCGGCGCGATCGCGCTGGGCCATCCGCTGGGCGCCACCGGTGCCATCCGCTCGGCCACCGTGGTGCACGCGCTGCGCCGCGAGAACCTGAAGTACGGCATGGTCACGATGTGCGTGGGCATGGGCCAGGGCGCAGCCGGCATCTTCGAGCGGGTCTGACCCGTAGCGCGCAAGGCACCGACACGAGTGCCGGTTCAACGAAGGAGACAGCTTCATGCAGACGCAGCAGCAGCTTCCGGTCGACGGCGGCGCCCAGCAACTGGCGGTGCGCCGCTACGAACCCGCCGGCACGCCGCGCGCGAGCGTGGTGATCGGCGGCGCGATGGGCGTGCGCCAGTCCTTCTACGCGCCCTTCGCGCAATGGCTCTCGCAGCAGGGCCTGTGCGTCTGGACCTTCGACTACCGGGGCTCGGGCGACTCGCGCGGCGACGTGCCGCTGCGCGAGGTCGATGCCGACCTGTTCGACTGGGCACGCGACTATGAGGCGGTCATCGATGCCGCCAAGGCCGCAGCGCCCGATGCGCCGCTCTACCTGCTGGGCCACAGCCTCGGCGCGCAGCTGCCGGGCTTCCTGCAGCGGCCCGAGCAGGTCGACGGGCTCGTGAGCATCGCGGCCGGCAGCGGCTACTGGCGCGAGAACGCGCCGAGGCTCAAGCGCTCCATCCTCTACTTCTGGTTCGTGCTGGTGCCGCTGGTCACCCGGCTGTTCGGCTACTTTCCGGGCCGCAAGCTCAGGAAGGTGGGCGACCTGCCGCGCGGCGTGATCCTGCAGTGGCGGCGCTGGTGCCTCAACCCGCGCTACAGCGTCGGCGCCGAGGGCGAGCTTGCCGCGCGCAGCTACAGCCGCGTGCGTTTCCCGGTGCTCGCGCTGTCGATGACCGACGACGAGCTCATGACGCTGGCAGGCACGAACAGCCTGGTGAGCTTCTATACCGGCGCGCCGAGCGCCATCGAACGCATCGCGCCGGCCGACGTGCAGGCGCGCCGCATCGGCCACTTCGGCTTCTTCCGCGAGCAGTTCAGCCAGAGCCTCTGGCCGAGCACGGCGGACAAGCTGAACAGGCTCGCATCGCTTACTGCGGTGCAGCACGACAACGTCCCGCACACGACTGCGTGACGCGGGCCACCGCAGGCACACTGCCGCCATGACGACGAGCACGCACCCCTTCGACAAGGCCCTGAAGATCCACCACAGCGACATCCGCGTGGGGCACTTCACCGGCATGACCAGCCCCGACTACTGGAACATGGTCGGGCCCTTCGGCGGCACCACCGCGGCGCTCGCGCTGCAGTCGGTGATGCAGCACCCCGACGTGCTGGGCACGCCGATCGCGATCACGGTCAACTACGCGGCGGCGCTCGAAGCCGGCGCGTTCGACATCCAGGCCACGGCCGTGCGCACCAACCGTTCCACGCAGCACTGGACCGTGCAGATCACGCAGGCCGGCGCCAGCGGCGCGCCCAACATGACGACCACCGCCACGGTGGTGACCGCCGCGCGCCGCGAGACCTGGGGCGAGAGCGACATGCCCATGCCCGAGTCGCCCAGGCCCGAGACGGTCGAGCGCATGAGCATCGGCCCCTCGGGCGTGGCGTGGGTCAAGCAGTACGAGATGCGCCCCTTCAGCGGCGGCATTCCCGCCAGATGGGACGAGAGCCTTGGCCACAGCGAAACCCGCATCTGGCTGCGCGACGCCGAGCCCAGGCCGCTGGACTTCGCATCGCTGGCCGCGATGAGCGACATGTTCTATCCGCGCGTGTGGCTGCGCCGCGCGAAGCACGTGCCGGCGGGCACGGTGTCGATCACCACCTACTTCCACGCCGGGCCGCAGCAGCTCGCCGAGGTCGGCACCGGCTACCTGCTGGGCCGCGCCGCGGGCCAGCAGTTCTTCAACGGTTTCTTCGACCAGACCGCGCATCTGTGGAGCGAGAAGGGCGTGCTGCTCGCCACCTCCAACCAGATCGTCTACTACAAGGAATAGCGACATGGCCACTCCGCAGAAAGCCGTTCTCGTCGTCGGCGCCGGCGACGCCACCGGCGGCGCCATCGCCCGCCGCTTCGCGCGCGAAGGCTATGTCGCCTGCGTCACGCGGCGCAGCCTCGACAAGCTGCAGCCGCTGGTCGCGCAGATCGAGGCCGACGGCCGCCGCGCCCATGCCTTCGCATGCGATGCACGCAAGGAAGAGGAGGTGGTCGCGCTCGTCGAGCAGATCGAATCGACCATCGGGCCCATCGAGGTGATGGTGTTCAACATCGGCGCCAACGTGCCCGAGAGCATCCTCACCGAGACCGCGCGCAAGTACTTCAAGGTGTGGGAGATGGCCTGCTTCTCGGGCTTTCTCAACGGACGCGAGGTGGCGAAGCGCATGGTGGCGCGCGAGCTTCCCAAAGGTGGCCATCGCGGCACGATCATCTTCACCGGCGCCACCGCCTCGCTGCGCGGCGGAGCGAACTTCGGCGCCTTCTCGGGCGCGAAGATGGCGCTGCGCGCGCTGGCCCAGTCCATGGCCCGCGAGCTCGGGCCGCAGGGCATCCACGTGGCGCACGTGGTGGTCGACGGTGCGATCGACACCGAGTTCATCCGAAGCAACTTCCCCGAGCGCTATGCGCTGAAGGAAAGCGACGGCATCCTGAACCCCGACCACATCGCCGACACCTACTGGATGCTGCACGCGCAGCCGCGCGACGCCTGGACGCACGAGATCGACCTGCGGCCCTGGTCCGAGAAGTTCTGATCACGGGCGCAAGGGACGCAGAGGACGCGAAGGTTTCGCGAAGGACGCGAAAAATGCATTCGAAGATGTGTCCCGGATCTCTTGCGCTCTTTGCGAAACCTTCGCGTCCCTTGCGTCCGGAAGTCCGATCCCGACCCTCGCAGCATTGAATGGAGACACCCATGACCCGATCCGTCGACTTCTATTTCGACTTCGGCAGCCCCGCCGCCTACCTGGCCGCGACGCAGCTGCCGCACGTGTGTGCCGACACCGGCGCGCAGCTGGTATGGAAGCCCATGCTCCTCGGCGGCGTGTTCCAGGCCACCGGCAACCACTCGCCGGCCGAGATCAAGCCCAAGGGCCCGTACATGACGACCGACCTCCAGCGCTTCGCGAAGCGCTACGGCGTGCCCTTCGCGCACAACCCGCACTTTCCCATCAACACGCTGCTGCTGATGCGCGGCGCCACAGGCGTCCAGATGAAGGAGCCCGACCGCTTCGGCACGTATGTCGACGCGGTCTTCCACGCGATGTGGGTGGAACCGAAGAACCTGAACGACCCGGCGACCGTCGGCGCAGTCCTGCAGAATGCCGGCTTCGATGCAGGCGCGCTGCTCGCGCTGGCCGGCGCGCAGGAAACCAAGGACCGGCTCAAGGCCGTCACCCAGGAAGCCGTGGAGCGTGGCGTGTTCGGCGCGCCCACCATGTTCGTCGGCGACGAAATGTTCTGGGGCCAGGACCGGCTCGATTTCGTACGCGAAGCACTCGACGCCGCCTGAGGGCGGCACCACACGTTTCATTCAAGGATCTTTCTATGAGCGACATCCTCGTCCACACCGAAGCCGGTGTGATGACCATCACCTTCAATCGCGTCGACAAGAAGAACTCGATCACCAGCGGCATGTACGCCGAGCTGGCCGACGCCCTGGCCAATGCGGAGACCGACGCGGCCGTGCGCTGCGTGCTGATCCAGGGCGACCCGACGATCTTCAGCGCGGGCAACGACATTGGCGACTTCCTCAACGCGCCGCCCGCCACCCAGGAATCGCCGGTGTTCCGCTTCCTGCGCGGCATCGCCACTTTCCCCAAGCCGCTCGTCGCCTCGGTGTGCGGCCCGGCCGTGGGCATCGGCACCACGATGCTGTTCCACTGCGACCTGGTCTATGCCGGCGACAACGCGGCCTTCTCGATGCCCTTCGTGAACCTGGGCCTGTGCCCCGAGGCGGCTTCGAGCCTGCTGGTGCCGCAGATGCTGGGCTACCACCGCGCCGCCGAGGCGCTGCTGCTGGGCGAACCCTTCATGGCCGAGGCCGCGCTCGAAGTGGGCCTGGTCAACCGCGTGGTGCCGCCGACCGAGGCGAACGCCATCGCGCAGACCCAGGCCCGCAAGCTGGCGGCCAAGCCGCTGAGCGCGCTGGTGGAAACCAAGCGCCTGCTGAAGAAGGGCCAGATGCCCGCCGTGCTGGAGCGCATGGGCGAGGAGGGCGCGAGCTTCGGGCGCATGCTGCGCGAACCGGCTGCGCGGGAGGCTTTCAGCGCTTTTATGGAAAAGCGCAAGCCGGATTTCAGCAAGTGCTGAAATCCGACGCCTCGCCAGAGGCGTAGCCACGCAAGTGGCGCGGGCAAGCTTTCGTCAAAAGCGCAAGCCGGATTTCTCCAAGGTCTGATGAGGGTCGGAAGCGCCTTCCGGGTCTTGCACGCTTACACTGTCCTGCGTGCAAGCCTCGGAGAGAAGAACGCTCACGGCGCCCGTCCACCGGGTGAATGATGCTACTGAAAAAGTAGCATCCGGCATTTCGCGCAGGCGTACTTTAGGTTTGCTGGCCGCCGGCGCCCTGGCGGCGCCTTCGCTGGCCCTGGCGCGCATCAGGCCGCTGCGCATCGGCGTCATCGGTTCTTGGTCCGGCCCCTATGCAGGCGGCGGCCGGCAGTTCGATGCCGGCATGTCCGTGTGGCTGGCGGCGCACAACCAGCACATCGCCGGAAGGCCCGTCGAACTGCTGCGGCGCGACGTGCCGGGCAGCGCCCCCGACCAGGCCCGCCGCCAGGCGCTCGACCTCGTGGAAAGCGAGCGCGTCGAGCTGCTCGCGGGCCTGGACTTCAGCTCCAATGCCTATGCCGTGGGCAACGTCGCCACGCAGGCCAGGCTGCCGCTGATCGTGATGAACGCGGCGTCCTCGGGCATCACGGCGCGCTGCCCGTATGCGGTGCGCGTGTCCTTCACCATCGGGCAGGTCACGATGCCATTGGCCCGGTGGGCGCTGCAGCAGGGGCTGCGCGACGTCTGCACGGTGGTGGCCGACTACGCTTCGGGCGTCGATGCCGAAAGCGCCTTCGTCTCGGGCTTCACTGCGGGCGGCGGCCGCATCGGCGCGATGCTGCGGGTGCCGCTGGCCACGCTGGACTACTCGGCCTACATGCTGCGGCTGCGCGAACTGAAGCCGCAGGCGGTGTTCTTCTTCCTGCCCTCGGGGCAGATGCCGGCGACTTTCCTCAAGTTCTGGCGCGACCGGGGCATGGCCGACACCGGCATCCGCCTGCTGGCCACCGGCGACGCCACCGACGACCACTACCTTGAAGGCATCGGCGAACTGGCCGACGGCCTCGTCACCAGCCACCACTATTCCTTCGTGCACGACTCGCCGGCCAACCGGCGCTTCACCGGCGTCTTCGAGACCGAATACGGCAGCCATCTGCGGCCCGGCTACTTCGCGGTCGCGGCGCACGATGCGCTGGAGGCCATCGACGCCGCGATGAGCTCGCCCGCCGTGCGCGGCAACGCGAGCGGAGAGCGGCTGGTGGATGCGTTTCGCGGGCTGAAGCTCGACAGCCCGCGCGGGCCGATCGAGATCGACGCCCACACCCGCGACATCGTGCAGACGGTGTACATCCGCCGCGTGGAGCGGCGTGACGGGCGGTGGGTCAACCGCGAGTTCGAACGCTTCGAGCGGGTGCGCGACCCGGGCGTCTGAGAGGGTGCCGCCTTAGCCAGGAACACCGCGGAACCGGCCTTGCCGGGCCGCAGGCGTCGCCCCCGGCAAGGGGGAAGGCGTACGCGACGCGAAGTGCGCGAAGCCTGGGGGGATTACTTTTCAATCGGCCGCGGACGGCCGTTGTCGTCGATGGCCACGTAGGTGAAGGTGGCTTGCGTCACCTTGATGTACTCGCCCTGTGCGCGGAAGCGTTCGGCGAAGACTTCGACCGTGACCGTGACCGAGGTGCGGCCGATGCGCACCAGCTTGGAGTAGAACGACAGGATGTCGCCCAGGCGCACCGGCTGCTTGAAGATGAACTCGTTGACCGCCACCGTGGCCTGCCGTCCCTTGGCGTAGCGCGCGGGGATGACGGAGCCGGCCAGGTCGCACTGGGCCATGACCCAGCCGCCGAAGATGTCGCCGTTGGCGTTGCAGTCCGCCGGCATCGGGATGACCTTGAGCACCAGCTCCATGTCGGTGGGCAGGCTCTTGAGGGTGGCAGCGGCCGTGGAGGCGGCACTGGAAGTATCTGACATGGGCACAATCTGGAACAAACAAGCAACCACGATTGTCCTCCATGCGCCGCAGCGGCGAAGCCCTTCCTTCCTCCCACGCAGCCGCCGGCCAGGCGCCGGCACCCGCAGGCGAACGCTCCGACTGGGCGACCCTGCGCCGGCTTTTCCCCTATCTCTGGCAGTACAAGTGGCGCGTGCTCGCCGCGCTGGCCTTCATGGTCGGCGCCAAGGTGGCCAACGTCGGCGTGCCGGTGCTGCTGAAGAACCTGGTCGACACCATGACGCCCAAGCCCGACATGGCCCAGGCGCTGCTCATCGTGCCCATCGGGCTGCTGCTGGCCTACGGGCTGCTGCGCTTCTCGACCTCGCTCTTCAGCGAACTGCGCGAGCTGATCTTCGCCAAGGCCACCGAGGGCACGGCCCGGCAGATCGCGCTGGAGGTGTTCCGCCACCTGCATTCGCTGAGCCTGCGCTTCCACCTGGAGCGCCAGACCGGCGGCATGACGCGCGACATCGAGCGCGGTACGCGCGGCGTGCATTCGCTGATCTCGATGTCGCTCTACAGCATCGTGCCGACCATCATCGAGCTGGTGCTGGTGCTCACCATCCTGGGCGTGAAGTTCGACGCCTTCTTCGTGTGGATCACGGTGGCGGCGCTGGTGCTGTACATCGTCTTCACCGTCACCGTGACCGAGTGGCGCACGCAGTTCCGCAAGACCATGAACGAGCTCGACTCGGTGGCGCAGAGCCGCGCGGTCGATTCGCTCCTGAACTACGAGACCGTCAAGTACTTCAACAACGAGGACTTCGAGGCCGGCCGCTACGACGCCAGCCTCGACCGCTACCGCAAGGCCGCCATCAAGAGCCAGCGCACGCTGAGCATGCTCAACACCGGCCAGCAGGCGCTGATCGCCATCAGCCTGGTGCTGATGCTGTGGCGCGCCACCTCGGGCGTGGTCGACGGGCGCATGACGCTGGGCGACCTGGTGATGGTCAACGCCTTCATGATCCAGCTGTACATCCCGCTCAATTTCCTGGGCGTGATCTACCGCGAGATCAAGCAGAGCCTGACCGACCTCGACAAGATGTTCGTGCTGCTCGAGAAGGAGCGCGAGGTGCGCGACGCGCCCGGCGCACAGCCGCTGGCCGGTGCCGACGCCACCGTGCGCTTCGAGGACGTGAGCTTCGCCTACGAGCCCGCGCGGCCCATCCTGAAGCATGTGAGCTTCGAGATTCCGGCCGGTAAGACGGTGGCCGTGGTCGGCCCCTCGGGCTCGGGCAAGTCGACGCTGGCGCGGC